>DATIGZ010000535.1:0-13590 GCA_035481255.1 Sphingomonas sp.
GGGCCGGCACCGCAACAATCAATATGTCTTGATGGGCATGTTGATCCAGGGAAACTCCCTGAACCATTTGGTGATGATGTACTTGGTGCCCTTCACCACTGGGCTGCCTTCGTGCAGCGTGGCGGGGTTGGGCGATCCGTCGGGCTTCATGTTGTTCCACGCGAGCAGCAGCCCGCGCTTGGGCATCACGCGGACACCCGCTTGCGGGAACCAGGTCGCGCCGCCTTCCTCGACGTCGTTGAGGTAGATCATCGTCGTCCAGGTGCGCTGGCCGCCCGACGCCTTCATCGCCGTCCAATATTCCTGATTCTCGCTGAACCAGTCGTAGTGCGGACGGAACTGCTGGCCGGGGGCATAGCGCTGGCCCTGCATCGTCTCGCCATGTTCGGGCGGAACACCCAGCAAATTGGCCATTCGCTCGTCGAGCGGGCGCACCTCGGGCGACCAGCGATCGAGGTCGCAGCTCTCGCTGGTGCGGAAATTGGGATCCTCAGATGCCGCCAGCAGTGTCGAGGGGCGGCGGTTGGTGTCGATCAGCCGCATCAGCGTGTCGCACTCGGCGTCGCTCAGAAAACCGGCATAGTAATAAAGCTGGGCTGCATCGAGCTTCGCCTTGCGGACGGCCGGATTGGCTTCGAGGCGCGTCGTGATCTTCTGTCCGGCACGCGCACGGGCGATCGAGGCGCCGCCCTGTTTCGGTTTCGAGAAAATGCTCATCGCTCGCCAACTTGCCGAGGGCGCCGTGAAACGCAAGAGGCCCGGCCGTTGCCGGCCGGGCCTCCGCGCGTGACGATCTGTGACGGTCTTACCAGAAGATGTCGTATTCGACGTCCACCACCTCGCCGGTGTAGATATCCACCAGCAACGCGTCGTTGTAATAGCGCACCCAGCGATACGGGCCGTAGGCCGGGGGCAGGCGATAGTAGAACGGGTCGTTGATCCAGTAGTTCGACGAGAACAGCATCGCGCCCAGCGTCAGCCCGATCGAGAAGCGCTGATAGCCATAGTTCCATCCCCGCGGGGCGTAGTAGCGCGGCAGCCGGTAGATGTTCCGGTTGCGGGTGCGATAGTCGCCCCAGTCGTAGCGGCGATCCTGCCGCCAGCTGCGGTTCCAGTTGCGGTTGTCGCCCCGGTTGCGCCAGTCGCTATCGCGGCGGTCGCGCTGCCAGTCGTTGCGGTCGCCGCGGCGGTCCTGACGCCAGTCGCGCCGGTCATCGCGGCGATCCTGACGGAAGTCCTGGCGGTCATCGCCACGGTCGCGGCGGAACTGCTGCGGCGTGGTCTGACCCTGACGCCAGTCGCGGCGGTCCTCACGCCGTTCCTGACGGTAGCCCTGGCGGTCGTCGCGACGCTCCTGACGCCATTGCTGCGTCGCGCCGTCCTGGCGCTGCGGGCGCTGGAACTGCTGTTGCTGTTGCGGCTGCTGCGCCTGCTGCTGACGCTGCGCACGGTACTGCTCGCGCTGGGCGCGGAATTGTTCGCGCTGCTGCGTTTGCGGGCGTTCTGCACGCGGCTGACGCTGCTCGCGAGCCTCGCCGCCGCCACGGCCGCGCCATTGGCCGCGTTCCTGCGCGATCGCCATGGTGGGGGTCAGGATGGTCGCACCGATCAGGGCGGCCAGAACAAACTTCTTCATCTCGGTCCTCCGCTCCGGCAGAGCGCCGGCGTTCAGAATAACCCGTCAATGCACCGAGTCGGCTGACACGCGTCTGAATTGGGCTGACAGCATTGCGAAAGGATTCACCGTTCGGTTTCGATCGCGGGCGCCTGATCGTCGGGCTCTTCCGGGCCGCTGTCCTCCTCGCCCCGCGCCAGCCGCGCCGCGCGGCCGACGGCCTCGATTAGCCGGGGATAGATGCCGCAGCGGCACAGGTTGGTGATCGCCGCCGCGATCTCCTCGTCCGAAGGATTGCGGTTCTTCCGCAGCAGCGCCGATGCCGCCATCACCATGCCCGGGATGCAATAGCCGCACTGGCCGACATTGGCGGCCAGGAAGGCACGTTGCACCGGATGCGCGCGATTCTCCGCCAGCCCCTCGATCGTGGTGACGAAGCTGCCTTCGATCGCGCCGATCGTCACCTGGCACGACCGAACCGCCGCGCCGTCGATATCGACGGTGCACGCGCCGCAATCGCCGCTGCCGCAGCCATATTTGGTGCCGGTCAGGTTCGATGCGTCGCGCAGCGCCCAGAGCAGCGGGGTGCTGGCGTCGAGCTTGTATTGAACGGGCTGGTTGTTGACGGTGAAGCGGGTCATGCGGCCCGCACCCTAGACCGGAAGCTGCGGAAAACCCAAGCCCGCTCAGCGTGGCAGCAACCGCGTGAGCATCCGCCGCAGCGAGGCGCCGGGCGTGGGGCGAGCCAGCCCCGCTTTCGCCTCGAGCAGTTCGGCGACCATCTCGTAATGCTCCGCCATCTCAGTATGCGTTCGCCGCGCGCGCTCGGTGTCAGCCTGCCGCCCCTGCCGCCATTCCTCACGCGCTCGCTCGCGAAGGAGGCGGATGTCGCAGAGATGGACCCGGCCGAGCGGGTCGCTATCCTCGCTGCCGCTCATACCATCAGCACTGGCTTGCCGCAGCGATAGCCGTCGACTCGGACATGCGCCGTGCCGATGCTGAGTCCCGCGACGCCGAGCAGCTGGAACAGTGCCGTCTCCAGCGCGGGCGCGGTCTGGAGCAGGCGTGCCGCGATCTGGCCCTCGCCGGGAAGGCCGATACCGAGCCCGAGGCCAAGCAGGCTCACGTCGATATCCGTCGAGGCCAGCGTCGTGCCGACCAGGTTGGAGAGTCCGTCGGTGGTCGCGATCGCCTTGGTCTGACGCGCGGCGATCTCCGCCTTGGTGAAGCTGAGCGGCTGCCAGTCCGACGCTTCGAGCGCGCCCAACGCCTTCGCGTCCACCGAGATCAGCGGCGCGCGGATCAGCGGAGCGGGCCTGAGCGCGGCGGCGCTCGCGGGGATCGGGTCGATGACGGCCAGATCGGCGATGGCGAGCCGCGCGACCCCGGCGCGGGCACGCACCGCGGCGGTATCGCGCGGGGCGCAGGGCACGGCATCGAGGATCGCGCGCGCCGGTGCCACCTCGACGGCAAGCGGCAGCCTGACGCCAAGTCCCAGCAGCGGCCCGACCTCGACCACCAAATTGATCCGTGCCTGCGCCGTGCTCACCTCGATCCCGCCGCGATCGTTGACCGCCATCCACGGGCTCGACTGCATCGACTCGCCGATCTTGATCTCGGCGCGCAGCCCGCCGAGTCCGGGGATGCTTCCGGCAAGGTCGAGCGCGACGATATGATCGCGATTGGCGACCGAGAGCATCGCGCCGAGCATCTCGCTCGCGCGGACCTTGGCCAGCAGCGCCGATGCGCCACCGCTTCCGGTCGATCCCGCGCCGGCCATGTCGAGGCCGATCAGGTCGCCGATCCGGATCGATCGCGGCGTCCCGGTGATCCCTGACGCCACGGCGCCAAGCCCCTGACTGCCACTCACATCGTCCAGCGCGCGCAGCAGTGCGGGCAGCTCGACCTTGTGGGCCAGCAATTGCTGATAGGTCATCGCGCCCAGATTGGCGCGCACCGCAATTGCGTCGAGAAAGGTGAACAGGCTAATCTCGGCGTTCGCTAGGCCTTGATAGCTGACCAGCGACAACCCGACGCTCGATCCGGTGAGGCCGCGGGTCAGGCCGTTGACCAGCCCGTTGTCGAGCGATGCCACGCCCGATCCGATCGAGATCGCGCCCAGATTGCGCTGTCCCGCGACCGCGCTGACCCGGGCGTCGTCGAAGCGCAGGCCCAGCGCGCGCAGGAAGTAGCTGGGGTTGGGATAGGTGGCGGTGACGCGGACCGCGTTGCCCGTTGCGTCGGCGGTGAAGGTCCGGCCGGATCCGCTGCCCGCCACCAGCCCCTTCGTCACCTGCGCCGACCTCGGTGTCGCGACCCGGTTGGCGGTGAGCACAGCGCGCGCGAGCGTCGGCCGCGGTCAGGTCCTGCGCGGCGGAAAGCGCGGCGGCGTCCACCGCGCCCTGCATCCGCCGCTTCTCGAGCGCGGCCGCGCCGACGTCCACCGCGGCGGCCGTCGCGGCGAGCAGGAAGGGAAGGGCGCCGCCGACCAGCATCGCTGCGGTCCCGTCGCGGTCGCGCCAGAGCGATCGGGTCACGCCGCCGTCCCCAGGATCACGCAATCGCGGGTGATCGTCGAGGGCGGCAGCGGGAGCAGTTTCGAAAAGCCGAAGATCGGCAGCCACGCCGCGTTGTAGGAAATCCGCACGCGCAGCCGCCCGCCGGCCTGTTCGGTGGCGCTGACCTCGCTCAGCCGCTCAGCACGGACGAGGAAATAGGACGGGCCATGCGTGCCGACATAGGCCGTGACCATCGTACGGCGTTCGGCGAGCGTTTCACCCGCGATGCTGTGCCGCGCGGCATCCGCCGAAAGCTGCTGCACCGAATGCGCGGCGCCGAAGTAGAGCCCGTAGCAGATCATTCCCATCAGGATCGTGATCAGTACCGGCAACAGCATCGCGAACTCGATGATCGCGGTCCCTTTTCTGTCTGAACCAAGGCGCATCATGCCGCCCCCCTGTTTGACGAGGGCGGTTATCCGACGGCGGTGGTTAACAGCAGTAAAGGAAACGCGGGACTTGAGTCCGGATCGGACTAATCGCCCGCGTCAGCCCTTCGCCTGCAGCAATGCGCTGCGCAGGCAGGTGCACACCGCCTCGTCGCGCTGGTTGAGCATGATGTGGCGGAAGGTGACGATGCCCTGACCCGGCCGCGATTTGGACGGGCGCAGCTCGACCACTTCGGTTTCGGCGCGCAGCGTGTCGCCGATGAACACCGGCTTGGGCATGCGCACTTCGTCATAGCCGAGATTGGCGACCAGCGTGCCCAGCGTGGTGTCCCCGACCGAAATGCCGATCAGCAGCGCGAAGGTGAAGGTGCCGTTGACGACGATCCGGCCGAACTCGGTCGCCCCGGCATAGTCGGCGTCGAGGTGAAGCGGCTGCGGATTATGGGTGAGGGTGGAGACCAGCAGATTGTCGGTCTCGGTCACCGTGCGGCGCAGGTCGTGCACGATCCGGTCGCCCACCTGCCACTCGTCGAAATAGCGCCCGGCCATGTCCTGCTCTCCCTTGATTTGCGCCTCACATAGCGCCGCTTCGCCGCCTGTCAGCCCCCGAGTTGGGCGCGCAGCGCGTCCGTCAGCGGCGCGGCGGCCTCGCGGATCGACGCGGTGTCGTCGCCCCAGACCAGCGCCAGCGTGCGCGTGATGCCGAAGCCCGACAGTGCGGGGCTGGCGACCCCCGGGTGCCGGTGCGATTCGGGGATCACCGTCGCGCCGAGCCCGGCCGCGACCATCTCCAGCGCGCGGTCGTCATTGGCGGTGCGCAGCGCAAAGAAGGGCCGGATGCCGCGCCGCGTGAAATAGCGGCTGGTCTCCGACAGCGCCTCGCAGTTGCGCCGCACGATCATCGTCTCGCCCGCCAGCGCCTCGCCCGAAATCGCCGCCTCGCCCGCCAGCGGATGCGCGGCGGGCAGAGCGAGGACATAGGATTCGGTGCGCAGCGGCTCCATCTCCGCGCCCGGCTCGCTGTGCGTCGCGGTCAGCGCCAGGTCGATCCGCCCGCGCGACAGGTGCTGCGACAGCGCCGCGGCATTGCCCTCGACCAGTTCGACCGCCAGCTCCGCGCGCGCGGCCTGCATGGCGAAGGCGGCCAGCTCGGCGCTGGCGATCGTGTTCAGCACCCCAAGCCGCAACGTGCCGCCCGGCGCCAGCCCGTCGATCGACGCCTGCGCCAGGTTGAACTCGCGCTCGATCCGCCGCGCATGCACCGCGAAGCGCGCGCCGGCCTCGGTCAGCTCGACGCGCTGGCTGTTGCGGCGGAACAGCTTCGCGCCGGCCTCGCGCTCCAGTTTCGCGATCCCGGCGGAGAGGGTGGGTTGCGAGACATTGGCCTGCGCCGCGGCCGCGGTGAAGGTTCCGCTATCGATGACGGCGAGAAAATAGCGCAGCAGATAGCGGTCGATCATAGATGGTATCTATGCTGTTGCGCGCTGCCTTTCAATTTTTCTCCGGCGCGTTCAGCCGCTAGAGTGCGGCAAAAGTCCCAGGAGAGCCTGATGAGCCTGCCCCAGATGGATTTCGCGCTGAGCGAGACCGCGGAGATGATCCGCGACACTACCCAGCGTTTCGCGAAGGAGCGGATCGAGCCGCTCGCCGCGAAGATCGACGCCGACGACTGGTTCCCGCGCGATGAGCTCTGGACCGCGATGGGTGAGCTCGGCCTTCACGGCATCACCGTCGACGAGGAGTTCGGCGGTCTCGGCCTCGGCTATCTCGAGCACGTCATCGCGTGCGAGGAAGTCAGCCGCGCCTCGGCCTCGATCGGCCTCAGCTACGGCGCCCACTCCAATCTCTGCGTCAACCAGATCAGCCGCTGGGCCAGCCCTGCGCAAAAGGCGAAATACCTGCCCAAGCTGATTTCGGGCGAGCATGTCGGCAGCCTCGCCATGTCCGAAGCCGGCGCGGGCTCAGACGTCGTCAGCATGAAGCTGCGCGCCGAGCATAAGGGCGACCGCTACGTCCTCAACGGCACCAAATTCTGGATCACCAACGCGGCCTATGCCGACACGCTCGTGGTCTATGCCAAGACCGGTGAGGGCTCGCGCGGCATCACCACCTTCCTGATCGAAAAGGGCATGCCGGGCTTCAGCATCGGGCAGAAGATCGACAAGATGGGCATGCGCGGCTCGCCCACCGCCGAACTGGTGTTCGACGATTGCGAGGTTCCGGAGGAAAACGTCATGGGCCCGCTCAACGGCGGCGTCGGCGTGCTCATGTCCGGTCTCGATTACGAGCGCACCGTGCTCGCCGGCATCCAGCTCGGCATCATGCAGGCCTGCCTCGACGTCGTTCTGCCCTATCTGCGCGAGCGGAAACAGTTCGGTCAGGCGATCGGCAGCTTCCAGCTGATGCAGGCCAAGGTCGCCGACATGTACGTCGCGCTCAATTCGGCACGGGCCTATGTTTATGCCGTCGCGCAGGCATGCGACGCGGGCAAGACCACGCGTTTCGACGCCGCCGGCGCGATCCTGCTGGCCAGCGAGAACGCGTTCAGGGTCGCGGGCGAGGCGGTTCAGGCACTGGGCGGCGCGGGCTATACCAAGGACTGGCCGGTCGAACGCTTCTTGCGCGACGCCAAGCTGCTCGACATCGGCGCCGGCACTAACGAGATCCGCCGCATGCTGATCGGCCGCGAGCTGATCGGCGCGGCCTGATGCTCTGGCTCTGGGCCTCGGCGGCACTGATGGTGGCGACGGGGATCACCCATTCGATCTTCGGCGAAGCGAAGTTGATCGGCCCGATGCTGCGTGCCCGTCAGGGCGTGCTGGCCGGCGCGTTCGCCCGCACGATCATCCGCTACGCCTGGCACGTCACCAGCATGTTGATGGTCGCGACCGCGCTCGCGGTCGTCTGGCCCGGCACTCCGGCGGCGCTGATCCGTGCGATCTGGCTTGGGCTCGGCCTCGTCAGCCTCGTCTGGACCCGCGGCAAGCATGTCGGCTGGCCGGTGCTGAGCGCGGCGGGCGTCTGCGCATTGGTCGGCGCATGAGCCTGCGCGCGGCCGACCTCGTCCCCGGCCTCGCGGCGGGAACCGCGCTGTTCGAGCATCTCTATCGTCCGCTCACCAGCGGTCGCTGGGAGCTGCACGCCCCGGCGATGGTACTGACCCGCGGCTATTGGAGCGCGCCCGGCCTTCATTCGGTGACCGCGCTCACCCGCGACGGCGAAACCTGGATGTCGCTGACCCCGCTCGAATTCGAAAGTCAGGGGATCGGCGTCGCGCTGGCTGCGGGCCATGTCGCCGTTCTCGGCCTCGGCATGGGCTGGTCGGCGGCGGCGAGCGCGCTGCGCGACGAGGTGACGGCGGTCACCGTGGTCGAACGCGATCCCGACGTCATCGCGATGCACCGCGAGCTCGACCTGTTCGCGCGCCTGCCCGGCGGGGCAGGGGACAAGATCCGCATCGTCTCCGCCGACGCGCTCGACTGGACGCCGGACGCCCCGGTCGATCTGCTGATGCCCGACATCTGGCTCCCGCTGGTCAGCGACGGCCGCGTTGCCGAGGTGCAGCGGATGCAGGCCAATGTCGGCGCGGGCGCGGTCTATTTCTGGGGGCAGGAGATGGAGATCGCCCGGCACGCCCGCGCTGCGGGCCATGCGCTCGACGCCGAAGGTATCCATGCCACCGTCGCTGGGTTCGGCCTTCCCCTGATCGGAACAGAGCTGCCCGGCTATGCCGACTGCACCGCCGCCGCGGCCGACGCGTGGATGCGTGGCCGCTGGCTGGGGGCGGAGGCGGCGGCGTGAGTCACTTGCCCACGAACAGGAAGGCGACCCCGCCCATGATGCAGGCGAAGGCGGCGAAATGGCGCCAGTGCAGCGCCTCGCCCAGCACGGCTACCATGAACACGCCGAACACGATCAGCGCGATCGCCTCTTGCGCGATCTTGAGCTGGCCGGGCGTCCAGCCCGCCAGATACCCGACGCGGTTGGCGGGTACTGCAAAGCAATATTCGGCTCCGGCGATTGCCCAGGAGATCAGGATGACGGTCATAAGGGGCTTGTCGAGGCCCGCTTTCCCCAGATGCCAGTACCAGGCGATGGTCATGAGGACGTTGGAAATAATGAGCAGCAGGATGGTCGCCATGAAGTCCCCCTTTGCGCCGCTGTGCGCCGCCCGCGCGGCGTTCGCAAGATGAGTGCGCCCGTACTGAAATCCGCGCTGTCGGCGGAGGACGAGGTCTTCCGCGCCAATGCCGCGCACAACCGCGCGCTGGCGGATCGGCTTCACGCCGATGTCGCGCAGGCCGCGCTCGGCGGAAACGAGAAGAGCCGCGAGCGTCACGCCTCGCGTGGCAAGCTGTTGCCTCGCGATCGTGTCGAGCGGCTGCTCGATCCCGGTTCGCCCTTCCTCGAGATCGGCCAGCTCGCGGCATGCGACATGTATGGCGGCGAGGTGCCCGGTGCGGGCGTCATCGCAGGCATCGGCCGCGTCTCGGGGCGTCAGGTGATGATCCTGTGCAACGACGCGACAGTGAAGGGTGGCACCTACTATCCGATGACCATCAAGAAGCATCTGCGCGCGCAGGAGATTGCGGAGGCCAACCGGCTTCCGTGCATCTACCTCGTCGACAGCGGCGGCGCGAACCTGCCGCATCAGGCGGAGGTGTTCCCCGACAGGGAGCATTTCGGGCGTATATTCTTCAATCAGGCCAATATGTCGGCCAAGGGCATCCCACAGATCGCTTGCGTGATGGGCAGCTGCACCGCCGGCGGCGCATATGTCCCGGCCATGTCGGACGAGACGGTGATCGTGCGCAATCAGGGCACGATCTTCCTCGCCGGTCCGCCGCTGGTGAAGGCTGCGACGGGCGAGGAGATTTCGGCCGAGGATCTCGGCGGCGGCGATCTGCACGGCCGTAAGTCGGGCGTGGTCGATCATGTCGCGGAGAATGACGAGCACGCGCTGACCATCGTCCGCGACATCGTCTCGCATCTCCCCCGCGACCGCACGCCGGACATCGCGATTCAGGATCCGCGCCCGCCCAAATTCGACGCCGACGAACTCTATGGCGTCGTCCCCACCGACGTGCGCGCGCCCTATGACGTGCACGAGGTGATCGCGCGCCTCGTCGACGGTTCGGAATTCCACGAATTCAAGGCGCTCTACGGCTCCACCCTCGTCTGCGGCTTCGCACATATCTGGGGTATCCCGGTCGCGATCCTCGCCAATAACGGCGTGTTGTTCAGCGAGAGTGCGGTGAAGGGCGCGCATTTCATCGAACTCGCCTGCCAGCGCCGTATCCCGCTGCTGTTCCTCCAGAATATCTCGGGCTTCATGGTCGGCGGCAAATATGAGGCGGAGGGCATCGCCAAGCACGGCGCCAAGCTCGTCACCGCCGTCGCCACCGCCAGCGTGCCCAAGATCACCGTGCTGATCGGCGGCAGCTTCGGCGCGGGCAATTACGGCATGTGCGGCCGCGCCTATTCCCCGCGCTTTCTGTTCAGCTGGCCCAATAGCCGGATCAGCGTGATGGGCGGCGAACAGGCCGCGTCGGTGCTCGCCACCGTCCACCGCGACGCCGACAAATGGACGCCCGAGGATGCCGAGGCCTTCAAGGCGCCGATCCGCCAGAAGTACGAGGACGAGGGTAATCCCTGGCACGCCACTGCGCGGCTCTGGGACGACGGCATCATCGATCCGGCGCAGACCCGCGACGTCCTCGGCCTCGCCTTCGCCGCGACGCTCAACGCGCCGGTGGAGGAGGGGACACGCTTCGGCGTGTTCCGGATGTAGCCATGTCTTTTCTGCTCGAGATAGACGGCCGCGATGTTCAGACCGAAAAGATGTTCCACGAGGCGGTGACCCGTGCGTCCGGGATCGGCTGGTATGGCCAGAACCTCGACGCACTTTGGGATTTGCTTACGGGGCTGGTCGAAGCACCGATTGAGGTTCGCTGGTCCTCGGCAGCGCTGTCGAGGACTGCAATGGGCGAAGACTTTGTTGCTATCGTTGCCGTCATTCGAGAGGCGGAAGAACGTTATCGCTCGGAATGGCCGGACCAGGTCTTCAAATTTGAGCTGATTGAATCATGACCCTCATCAACGCCCCTGACGCCCCGCAACCCGGCGGCGGCTACGCCCAGGCCGCGCTGGTCGACGCGGGCCAGTCGCTGCTGTTCGTCAGCGGCCAGATCCCCGTCGACACCGTGGGCGAAGTCCCCGCCGATTTCGCCGCGCAATGCCGCCTCGTCTGGCGCAACGTCGCGGCGCAGCTTGCCGCAGCGGGCATGGACCTGACGCACCTCGTTAAGGTCACCACCTTCCTCGGTGACCGCCTCTACCGCGAAGAAAACTCCACGATCCGTCAGGAAGTGCTGGCCGGCCACAAGCCCGCGCTGACGGTTATCATCTGCGATATCTATGACGAGCGGTGGCTGCTCGAAATCGAAGTGGTGGCAGCGAAATGATCCAATCCCTCCTCATCGCCAATCGCGGCGAGATCGCCTGCCGCATCATCCGCACCGCGCGGGCGCTCGGCATCCGCACCGTCGCGGTCTATTCGGACGCCGACGCCAATGCGCTTCACGTCCGCAGCGCCGATCAGGCCGTGCATATCGGCGGGTCGCAGGCGCGCGAATCCTACCTGATCGGCGAGCGTATCATCGCCGCGGCGAAGGAGAGCGGCGCAGAGGCGATCCACCCCGGCTACGGCTTCCTCTCCGAAAATGCCGACTTCGCCGAGGCGGTGGTCGCCGCCGGGCTGATCTGGGTCGGTCCGCGTCCCGACAGCATCCGCGCTATGGGCCTCAAGGATGCCGCCAAGAAGCTGATGCAGGACGCCCGCGTCCCCGTCACCCCCGGCTATCTCGGTGAGGACCAGTCGCTCGACCGCCTCCAGCGCGAGGCGGACAAGATCGGCTATCCCGTGCTCATCAAGGCGGTCGCCGGCGGCGGCGGCAAGGGCATGCGCCGCGTCGACGCGGCCGGGGATTTCGCCGACGCGCTCGCCAGCTGCCAGCGCGAGGCCGCCTCGTCCTTCGGCGACGATCGCGTGCTGATCGAAAAATACATCCTCGCCCCGCGCCATATCGAGGTTCAGGTGTTCGGCGACACCCATGGCAACATCGTCCATCTGTTCGAGCGCGACTGCTCGATGCAGCGCCGCCACCAGAAGGTGATCGAGGAAGCGCCGGCGCCCGGCATGGACAAGCATGCGCGGTTCGCGGTGTGCGAAGCGGCGGTGAAAGCCGCGCGCGCGGTCAACTATGTCGGCGCGGGCACGATCGAGTTCATTGCCGATGCCAGCCAAGGGCTTCACGCCGACCGCATCTGGTTCATGGAGATGAACACCCGGCTCCAGGTCGAGCACCCGGTGACCGAGGCGATCACCGGCGTCGATCTGGTCGAATGGCAGCTCCGCGTCGCCAGCGGCGAACCGCTCCCGCTGCGGCAGGAGCAACTGTCGATCACCGGCCACGCGGTTGAGGCGCGGCTCTATGCCGAGGATCCGGCGCGCGGTTTCCTGCCATCGACCGGCAAGCTCGAAGCACTCGATTTCCCCGCCAATGCGCGGGTCGATACCGGCGTTGAGGCGGGCTCCGTCATCTCGCCCTTCTACGATCCGATGATCGCCAAGCTGATCACCCATGGCGACACGCGCGAGGATGCCATCGCGCTGCTGCGCGCCGATCTCAGCCATCTCACCGTCTGGCCGGTCCGTACGAATGCTGGATTCTTGTTCCGGCTCCTGGGGGACGAGAGCTTCACGCATGGCCAGCTAGACACCGGGCTGATCGAGCGGCGCGGCGAGGAACTAACGGTGGATCCGCTCCCCACCGCCGCAGACCTCACTCAGGCGACCTATTGGCTGGAACCGGACACGCCCCGCGACACGTTGTTGATAGCGCACGGACTGGAAGGCTTCCGCCTCAACCGCTCGCCCGCAACCGAACGCGCGGTCAGCGTGAATGGCGAGCGTGTGACGTTCGAGGTCGATCACGGCGACATCACCTCGCATTTCTACCGCCATGAGCGCGACGGCGCCGCGCTGCTCGTGCATGGCGGCGCGACCTTCCGCGTGACCGAGGCGCGCACCGACGGCGCGGGCGGCGGCGCGGCGGGTGACGGTTCGATCCTCGCCCCGATGCCGGGCCGCATCGTCTCGGTCGAGGTGGCGGAGGGGCAGGCGGTCACCGCGGGCCAGAAGCTGCTGGTGCTCGAAGCGATGAAGATGGAACAGGCGCTCACCGCTCCGTTTGACGGCACGGTCGAAACCCTCAACGCCGTCGCCGGCGCGCAGGTTCAGGTCGATGCGCTGCTGGTGAAGGTCGCGAAGGGGGAGTGAGGGGCGGCCTGTCCCGCTCCCCTGTGAATGCCATGAGTAACCCGTCCGTCTGCGACCGCTACGTCGATACCCCCGCCGGCCTTCTCTTTGCGCGGGAGTGGCGCGCGACTCCGGTCACCGCCGTCGCGCCGTTCGTCCTGTTCCACGACAGCCTTGGATCGGTCGAACAGTGGCGTGATTTCCCCGCGCAGCTCACATCGGCCACCGGCCGGACGGTGATCGCATATGACCGCCTCGGGTTCGGAAGGTCGGATCCGCACCCGGGCACGCTCGCCCGCGATTTCGTGCAGGACGAAGCGCAGTCGGGTCTGTCCTTCATCCGCCGGTCGTTCGCGATCGATCGCATGATCCTGTTCGGCCACAGCGTCGGCGGCGGCATGGCTCTTGCGGGCGGCGCGGCGTTTCCCGCGCAAACCGATGCGGTCGTGACGCTGGCGGCTCAGGCCTTTACCGAAGACCGGACCCTTGCCGGCATCGAAGCCGCCCGAATCGCGTTCATGGCCAAGGGGCAAGTCGAGCGCCTCGCCAAATATCATGGCGACAAGGCGCGCTGGGTGCTCGACGCATGGATCGAGACATGGCGGACACCAGCCTTCGCAAGCTGGTCGCTCGATGACGAGCTTCGCCGGTTACGCTGCCCGGTGCTGGCGCTCCATGGCGATCACGACGAATATGGCTCGAACGCGC
>DATIGZ010000536.1:0-2170 GCA_035481255.1 Sphingomonas sp.
GTTTCAGGCGAGCCGATCAGCCTGGTCCGGCTGGAAGCGCGGCCGATCGCGACGATGACCGTCGAGGCGCAAGAGCGCCATGAGCGCAACGAGAAGGTTTCGCGCGACGAATAGCCCCAAAACGGATGCGGGTACCCATTCCGATTAACGCTTTGGATAGCGGTTGCTGGTGTAACTACGCGCAATAGCGAGTTTATAGTGCAACTGATGGACCAGTTTTCGCCCGATCCCCCAAACGCGAATCCGGCCGACGACCCGTCGAGCCAGCGCAGCGCGTCACGAGACAGCCTTTTGCTGTCGGCGCAGCTGCGCGTCGGCGACGAGCCGGAAGTCAGCGTGCGCGTGCGTAACCTGTCAGCGGGCGGGCTGATGGCGGAGTATGCGCAGCCGGTCGATATCGGAACGCCGGTCGAGGTCGATGTTCGTGGTGTCGGCTGGGTCAGCGGCCGGATCGCCTGGGCCGCTGAAGGCAGGGTGGGGATCGCGTTCGACCGCGAGATCGATCCGATGGCGGCCCGCAAGCCGGTGGGAAGCGGCAAGTCGACTCCGCGCTATGCGAAGTCGACTGAGGTCGCGCCGAAGCCGGTGCGCCCGCTTTTCCGAAGATGATGTGATGTGCCGCCCGCATCCCGGGGGCGGTCCGCAACGCTATACGGCGTCACCCCGGCCAGACAGCCAGGGCGACACCGTGGCACGCCTCAGCTGAGCGTGATTTCTTCCTTCACTCTGAGTTTCTGGCGCTTCAGGTCGGCGATGATCATCTGATCGGGCCTTGGCCGTTGCGACTCGGCGCTGATCTTTCGATCGAGAGTCGCGTGCTTGGCCGCAAGTGCCGAGAGATGCGCGTTCTGCATGGAAGCTATCCTCCTGCTCGTGGGTTGCGAGGATCACGGAGTAAATCACGATTCGCGGCGCTTGTCGCCCCTTGCAAATCCCGGCATCGACAAGGCAACGGGGTTCTGCGACGGGCCGATATCGGGTTCTGCCTCCGGGGGTGCGTAAAGGGATGGAAGACAGCGAGATTCTGCGCCGGCTGGAGTTGCTCCGGGTCGAGCATAGCGATCTGGATGCCGCGATCGAGGCGCTGTCTGCGGGCAATGCGCCGGACCAGCTCCAGATCGCGCGGCTCAAGAAGCGTAAGCTGCGGTTGCGCGACGAGATCGCGATGCTGGAAGACCGGCTGATCCCCGACATCATCGCCTGAGCGGCGTTATGAACAACGCATCGCTTTGGGACATGGGACTGCGGAGATTGGCTATTTCGCTGCCGAACCCTTTGTGTCAGCGTTGCGGCCGATGAGCAAAGGCGACGCAACATCGCGAATCCACCGGCGGCTAATCGACTCGCTTTATACCGAGGCGATGGTGCTGGCGGATGAGGCGCGCGCGTATTTCGACGAGATCGGCCGCGGTGAACGCGACACGCTCGACGCGATGACGCGAGTCGTTTTCTCGTGCGAGTCGCTCAAGGTCACGACGCGGCTGATGCACGTCATCGCGTGGCTGCTGACCCAGCGCGCGGTGGATGCGGGCGAGATTCCCGTGCGCGATGCGCTCGATCCGTCGCGGCGGCTGGGCACGGCGCCCGAGACCGATGCGGCGTCGTTCGAGGCGATGCCGCTGGCCGCGCAGGCGCTGATCGCGGCGAGTCAGGATCTCTATCGGCGGGTCGCGCGGATCGACGTGACTCAGGACGATGAAGCGCCCGTACCGGTGAGCCCGGCGCGGCGCATGCTCGACCGGCTCGCGCACGCCTTTTAGAGTCATCCACTGTTGAGGCGTCAGGCGGTCCAGCCGCCCGCGGACAGCCCGGCGATGCGTGCCCGCGCGGCGCGGTACTCGCTGTCGAGACGATCGACGAACTGAGCGACCGGGGTGACAGCGTGGACCGCGCCGATCCCCTGACCCGATCCCCAAATATCGCGCCACGCCTTTGCCTTCGAATTGCCGCCCGATCCGAAGTTCATCTTGCTCGGGTCGCTCTCGGGCAGATTATCGGGGTCGAGCCCGGCGCCGACGATCGAGGCGCGCAGATAGTTGCCATGAACCCCGGTGAAGAGGTTGGTGTAGACGATGTCGGAGGCCGAACTGTCGACGATGCCGGCCTTGTAGGTCGCTTCGGCGTTTGCCTCCGCGGTCGCGATGAAGGGCGAGCCGATATAGGCGAGGTC
>DATIGZ010000537.1:0-6692 GCA_035481255.1 Sphingomonas sp.
TCACGGCCTTCACCCATCAATGTATCTTCGTTCATCGATCCACCTCTGAAATTCTGGATCGACAACGAGCGGGCGAAGAAAAGGTTCTCGAAACCTCGCTCAGGTTCTTACCGACGATCGGCCGCTATCTGCGTGATCGTGAAGGTAATTGAACCGCGCTGAGCGGGTGAACTCCTTGGACGTCTCTGCGTTCTACAACCATGGCCACACCCGGTGAAAAGCTCCGGCCGACTTGGCAGCGGCGCCTTCTTTGGCTGATCGTCCTCATCCCGTTGGTCGTGGCCGTGATTGCGCTATTCTATCTTCGCGGATGAGCCGGGAAAGGCCGGCGCGCGCCCATTGGTCAGGGCAAATGAATGATCGCGAGCCCGGCGATGCTGACCGCAAGACCGGCCCACTGCCGACGTGTCAGGCGTTCGCGATGGAAAACCCCGGCGAGACAGACGCTGACCACCGACTGGAGTGAGGTCAGCACGCCGACCAGCGCCAGTTCGCCGGTGGCGAGTCCGGCCGATAGAGCAAGGAAGCCGCAGACCGCGACTCCGCCGGTCATTGCAACGGTTGCCACGCCGTTCATCGGCAAGGTCATGGCACGCCGACGGACCAAGGCTGCCACGCCGAGCAACGACGCGCTGATCAGATAATAGATCCAGACCGGCCAGACGCTGCCGAGGTCCGGCACGGCAAATCGGCCTTGAAGCCAGACCTGCAGCCCATAGGCGATCGCGCAAAACATGCCCCAGGCTGCGCCACTCGACGCCGGTTTGGCTTCTCTATCCTGAATTTTGAGGCTGACCATCAGGACGCCGATGATCACCAGGGCAATACCAAGCAGGACATTCCCCTGGAGCCGCTCGCCGCTCAGCAGCGACAGCGCTGCGGTCACCGCACCAAAGCTTGCCGCGATTGGCGCGACCACCGACACCTGGCCGACCTTGAGACCATGGTAGAGCGCCAGGGTGGCGGCGACTCCGATCGGTGCCGCGCCGACTGCGGCAATCCAGCTTGTCGCGGGAGCGCCGGCGGGCACCTCAAGCCCGGCAAGCAGAAGCCAGCCGCCGACAAGGACGACACCGATGCTCTGCGCATAGAGCATCGCGCGATGGACGCCGAAGGACCGCCCGGAAACGCTGATCAGGAAATCGCTCAGACCCCAGAGCAAGGCGGCGAGCAAACCGAAAGTGAGTGCCATGCCTGTTCCGCTGCCTCAATCGCCCGAGGATAGTGCGGCCGAGCCCGGTGCCGCGATGACCGAGCCGTCTCGGCGCCCGAGAATGATCCGGTTGCCCGCACTCGCGCAACTTGCCAGCATCCTCGCCTTTTCCAAGAAAATCGATCGGTACGGTGAGCGGCGGAGCCGGTTCTACGGCGACCGGCGAAAACACCCTGATATAGATCAGGATATGCAACAACCAGCGCGCGCACGCATTGTTGAACCTATGCCGCGCTATTTCCTCAACATTTACAATGACGGCGATGTGCCTGACGAGGAGGGCATTGAAGCGGAGGATCTGGGGGCTGCCAAAGGCGAGGCGATCCGCGGCGCACGCTCGCTCATCGCGGATCATGTGATCGAGGGTCGACCCATCACACTCAGTCATCGCATCGAAGTCGAGGATGGGAATGGACAGGTGCTGGCGACCATCGCGTTTGGCGAAGTGGTGACGATCCGCCCTTAAAGACGATGTCGAAGGCCGTATCCGTTCGGGAACAACCCGCCTGTGCCCGGGTTGTCTTGTCGCGACGCCCCCCTCTCGCGCCAGATGAATCGGCTACAGGCTTTGTCCAGCAAGGATCGTTTCATGCCCCATATGGGCCACCCGCTTTTGCCTATGCTCAGAAAGCTGATGAAATGGTCGAAGCTCGACGAGGCGGATCAGCGGGCCGTGCTCGATCTGCCCTATCAGCTCCGCACTATCAGGCGATATGATTCCATCGTTCACGAAGGCGATCATCCCGATCGATCGTGCCTGCTGGTCGAAGGCTATGCTTATCGCCACAAGGTAGTGGGAACGGGGGGAAGGCAGATCCTGGCGCTGCATGTCGCCGGCGACATTGTCGATCTTCAAAATGCCCTGCTTCGAACCGCGGATCATAATGTGCAGGCCCTGACCGATGCCAGCGTGGCGTTCATTCCGGTGGCGTCGGTCGTGAACATCGCGTTCGAGCGACCTCGGGTCGGTCTCGCGATGTGGTATGACACACTCGTCGACGCATCGATCCATCGCGAGTGGACTGCCAATATCGGGCGGCGGAATGCCAAGGCGCGTATGAGCCACCTTCTTTGCGAATTCGGCGTGAGATTGGAGGACGCCGGGCTTGGCACCCTGTGTCGCTACGAGCTGCCGATGACCCAGGAAGAGCTGGCGGATGCGCTCGGCCTGACCTCCATCCACGTCAACCGCACCTTGAAGGAACTCGATCGCGAGGGACTTACCGAACGGAACAAGAAGTCGGTGTTCATCACCGACTGGCAGCGGCTCGCATTGGCGGGCGACTTCGATCCCGCCTATCTCCATATCGCCGATGAACAGTCGGGCATTGCGGTGGGACTTGGCCGTTCGATCTAACGCTACTGGTCGCCCGGACGCAGGTGGCCGAAGAGCCCGGTCTTGCTGAACAGCTCGAAGACATCGTCGGGTTGCTCGGGGTCGAGGACCTCATTGTCGGCAAGCCAGGCTTCGACTTGTGAGAGATCGGGGATTTCATAGGGCACCAGCGTGCGCCTGCGGTCACGCCCATTCTTGCGGCCGGTGAAGCGCAGGTCTTCGATCGTGGCGATGAGCGAACCGGTCTTGGCCAGGGTCGCGGCAACCGTTCGGGTCGGCACGCCGAGATGCTCGGCGAGAAGATCGTGGCGGATCGCCGCGATCTTCTCCGTACAACTTTCATTCTGCTCCGCTGCCCTGTCAATAATGACGTCGCATTCGGTATCGAGGCGCATCGAGCGGTTGTTCATGTTGGACGAACCGACGCGCAGAATCTGGTCATCTACAATCAGTATCTTGGCATGGACATAGATGGGCGCGCGATTGCGCGTGACCGGGTGGTACAGCCGAAGGCGATCATATCGGTCCCGCTGGCGCAGCGCAGCGATCAGCCGTGCTCGCGCCGTATCCATGGCGAGCGGCTCCAGCCATCCCTGCGCGCTTTCCGGATTGACGATGACGATCTCGGGACCGTCGGCCTCGTCGAGGCGCCGCGCCATTGCCTCGGCGATGCGCCGCGAGGCGAAATACTGGCTTTCGGCGTAGATGAAGCGTTTGGCGCGCGCGATCTGCTCAAGATAGAGTCGCTCGACTTCCAGCACCGCGCGCTGGCCGTCCATCTTGGGTGCCGTGCGCGCGATCGTGACATCGACATCGGTAAATTGCACCGGGAGGGCGTCCGGCCAGCAGGAATGCCGGGGCCGTACGGCACTTAACGGCGTTCCACCGGCACGCTTCCAGCGATCGCGCACCAGTCTGCCGAGCGCCGCCGCCGCGGAGCCTTGCAAGGCGGTGGTCGCATCGTGCCAGGGCGGGTAGGCCGAACCGTTGGGACGCACCCGCGCAGGCTGGTTATCCTCATGATCGCGGGTGTCCCAGCGGTCCCCCGTCATGTCGATCCCTCCGCAAAAGGCGAAGCAGTCGTCGATGACGATGATCTTCTGGTGGTGCGAGGCGCCCGGCGGGTGCTGGCCATCGAGCTTCACGGTGATGCGTGGATGCATCATCCATTTGGCAAGGGTGAGCGCGGTCTTGCCGCGGAACAGCGATTTGATCGCGCCCAGATCCCAGCGCAGCAGATAGACTTCGAGCTCGGGCCGGTTCTGGACCAGCCAGTAGATGAAATCGCCGATCGTTGACGGCGCTCCGCTTGCCTGCGCTTCGTCGTCCGGGACCAGCCTGATCCGCGCGTCGAAATCCCAGCCGACCAGAATGATCCGCTTGCGCGCCTTGAGCATCGCGGCATGGGCGAAGCGAAAATAGTCGTCCGCATCGACGATGACGCTCATCTGCGTCGCCCGCGCCAGTTGCCCGGCCGATTTCCTGTCCGATGCCATGCCGCCTCATCAAACCGCGAGCGCGGAAAGACAAGCAGCCCCTTGAAGACTTATTGAAGAATCCCAAAAATCCGCCCGAGCGGGGTGTCGCAACGGAGGAGAGAAATGTCCCGGCAAGATGCAGAATATTATGCGGCCCGTGCGGAACAGGAGCGGGCGATGGCCCAGTCGGCAAGCGACCCGGGCGTGCGTAGGATACATCTGATGCTGGCCGAACATTATCAGCGCATTGCGGATGGCAGTCTGCGCGAAGTCGAGAAACTGCCAGGATAGTCGAAGGGGCGGCCGAGGCGGCCGCCCCCTTTCGTCCGAGGGAACAGGATCACGGCCACTCCTCGAGTCGCCAACGGGAGAGGCAAGCAGCCCGGGGTCAGGTTTCCGCTCGCGCGCAGAAGCCTTGGCGGCCCTGGCGATGTCGCCTTCCCGGAACCTCCGGGCGGCTCGCTTATTCTCGACGGGGAGGTGACGCATGGCCAGTGGCCGCATCGGGACCATCCTGCGCGCGAACATCGTGCTGTTCGGGGCGCTGTTTGCCAATCTCGGGATCGCGATCGCCAAATTCGTGGCTGCCGCGCTCACCGGATCTTCTTCGATGCTGTCGGAGGGCTTTCATTCGCTGGTCGACAGCGGCAATCAGCTGCTGCTGCTCTACGGCCAGCATCGCGCCAAGCGCCCGCCGGATGCACGACACCCGTTCGGCTATGGCCGCGAACTCTATTTCTGGGCGTTTGTCGTGGCCATCCTGATCTTTGCGCTCGGCGCGGGGATTTCGATCTATGAGGGTTGGCGGCATATTCGCGAGCCCGAGCCGCTGCGCGATCCGACGATCAATTATATCGTGCTCGCGATCGCCGTGATGCTCGAGGGAAGTTCCTGGCTGATCGCGGTCAGGGCCTTCGCGCGTGCAAAAGGCGAGTCAGGCTGGTGGGAGGCGGTCAGGGATTCGAAGGATCCCGCCGGGTTCATCGTGCTCTTTGAAGATTCGGCGGCACTCGCGGGGCTTCTTGTCGCTGCGGCGGGCATCTGGGCCAGCCACGCATGGAGCGACCCGCGCATCGACGGCGCGGCTTCGATCGTTATCGGGGCAATCCTGGCCGGGGTTGCCGTCTTGCTGGCGCGCGAGGCCAAGGGGCTGCTGATCGGCGAGCGGGCAGATCCCCTATTGGTGGAGCGAATTCGCACATTGGTCGCGGCCAACCCGGGCATCACCGGGGTCAATCATGTCCGCACCATTCATACCGCGCCCGATGCGATCTTCGTCGCGATCAGCGCCGATTTCGACGACCGCCTGACGATGGGGGAGGGCGAAGCCCTGATCGAGACGATCGAGGCGCGGCTGCGTAAGGAGTTCAGGGAAATCTCCTCGATCTATGTGCGCCCCGAAAAGCGCGAGGACGCCGTGCTCGATCAGGGTGCGTCAGTTCAGCCGGACGGCGCCCCGGGGTTGAACGGTGCCCAAAGCGACGCGTCAAACGAGCAGGGCGGGAAGGCCCTGCCATAGGATCGCGACCCCGGCGAGGCCGATCCCGGCCTGCGCGACCCGCTTCATCCAGCGATCGAGCTCGCTTCGATCCTGGACTGCGCGGAGACGAAGGAACAGCAATGTCGCGGCGCCCAGGCAAAATGCCGTGATCAGCAGGGTCAATATCCGCGCGAGCGGCGTGGTCAGGAAGACGCTGGCAACGATGTAGAGCGCAAGGAAATGAACTGCCCATAGGATGAGCCCCGCAAGAAAGATGGCCCAGGCGCGCATTGTTCACCCGCCAACAGTGCGCGTCAGCAGCGCGGTCAGGCTGCCTTGTCCGGCGGCATAGACGATCCATAACACGCACATATCGAGGCTGTTGTTGCGTGGCCGTACGATCATCCCGCGGCTGTTGCGTGCGGCGATATAGGCGGCCATCAACAGACCGACCGCGGCCAGGATCGCTTCAAGGCCGAGCAGCGCATAGACGACCGCCCCCTGGCCGCTGGCGTCGGGCCGCAGCCCCGTTGCGAGCCAGCTCCACAGGTCGATGCCGATGCCCGCGGCAAGGGCAAGCGCGGCACAGAAGAACACTACCCCCGGCGTCCAGAGCTGCGTCTGCGCGCGCGCGAGCATGTAACGCGCGAGCAAAGCCCCGCCCGCGGCGAGAATATAGGCGGGAAGCGCGATCGCCAGCGTGATCCGGCCGGCAGGCGCCACCCATAAGCTTGGGTGGACGCCATAGAGATAGAAGAAGCTGAACACCGCCATCGCGAAGATCATCGCCGCCACGACCAGCAGGATCACCATTGCCCACCAGCCATGGCTGGATGGACCCGTGACATAGGTCGGCAGCAGGATGCCGGCGCCGACATCGACCGTCTCCTCCTTCACCAGCCGATCGGTTTCCCATAGCCAGCGCAGGACGCAGAGCGTGGCGAACACTCCGCAGGCAAAAGCGGGAAAATAGGCCTGCACGGTCAAAAGCAGGAAGAAGCCCGCGGTGAACAGCGCGGCCAGGAACGGCCATGCCGAGGGGCCAGGCATGATCTGGAGATATTGCGGTTCGGCGCGAAGCGGACTGGTCACGATCGTCTCGCGCAGCCCGGTTGCCGAACCGGGCAGAAAATAGCGTCCCGCCTCGACATCCTCGCCAAGCCCGGGATTGTCCCATAGCGGCTC
>DATIGZ010000538.1:0-1620 GCA_035481255.1 Sphingomonas sp.
CGCGAACACCACGAACAACGCGGGCAAACCCAGCGTCATGACCAGCCGAACCAGCGTGTAGATGCGCGGCGCCACGGGAGAGGCGAACCCCGCCTCCGCCAGTCGTTCGGAGAGCGCGGCACTGTTGGTGTCGGCGAGCGAAAGCCCGCTGCGCTCGATCGTGTTCACCAGCTTGTGCCACGCGGTCGACTGCTGTTCGCCGCGCAACGATCCGCCCGCGGCGACCGCCACCCCGCGCGACATCGCCTGCAAACGCGCGCGCACGCGCGAGCGGTTGCGTACCAGCGTCGCCGCGGCGAGCCAGAGTCCCGCCGCCAGCACAAACACCAGTGCAAGGATCGCGGTACGGGAGAGTTGCGGGGCGAGTTCGGCGATCATCGCGTCATACCTTCAAATCGACCATGCGCCGGATCGTGAAGAATCCGATAAAATAGAGCAGAATCAGCCCTGCGAAGCCGATCAGGAAAGCCGGGTCGCCCGCGACGTCGAGATAGAAAGGGGGGTTGAGCAGGAACAGCACCGCAAAAGCCAGCAACGGCAACGCGGTCAGGATCATGCCGGTCATCCGCCCCTCCGAACTGAGTGCGCGGACCATCATCGCCATGCTCGCGCGCTCGCGGATCACCTTCGTTAGATTCTCGAGAATCTCGGCGAGGTTGCCGCCGGTCTCGTTCTGGATCGCAAGCGAGACGACGAACATCCGCATGTCGTCCAGATCGCAGCGCTCGGCCATGTTATGCAGCGCGTCGCGCAGGTCGGCGCCGTAGGTAACCTCATCGGCCGCCAGCCCGAACTCGCTGCCGATCGGATCCGACATCTCCCGCGTCAGCAGATCGAGCGCGGAGGCAACCGGGTGCCCGGCGCGCAGGCCGCGCACGAAGATGTCGAGCGCGACGGGGAATTGCTCCATCAGCTTCTTGTGCCGACGGTCGGCCTTGCGCGCGAAGACGAGCAGCGGCAGCGCGACGCCGACCACGCCGGCAAAAGTCGCGATCATCACCACCACGCCGAGCGTGACTCCGACCCCGGTCAGCACCGCGACGGCCAGCACCACGAGGAAAATGCCCAACGCGGCCATCGCCATCCACGCCGCGATCTGCACCGGCGAGAAGGGCAGCCCGCTGGTGCGCAACATCTTCTCGAGCCGCTTGCCCGGACCGCTCAGCACGCCGGGCAAGTCGATCGAGCCAATCAGCGAATCCCGCCGCAGCTTCGCCGCGATCGCCGCCTGATCTGCACCGTGAGCGATCATCTCAAGCCGCTTGTTGACCGCGCGCTTCTTGTTGCGCGCGCTGCGCATCCATTGCAGCGCCACATCGACCGCGAACAGGGTCGCGCCGAACACCAGCAACAGGATCAGGACGCGGAGGGTGGCGTCGCTCATCTAGCGCAACCCCAGCTCTGGACGGAACAGATTGGCGGGAAGCTGGATACCGCGATCGCTCAGTTCCTGCATGAATTTGGGGCGGATGCCGGTCGCCTCGAACCGGCCTTGCACAGTGCCGTCCTCCTCACGGCCGGTCATGCGGAAGCGGAAGATTTCCTGCATCGTGATGACGTCGCTTTCCATGCCGGTAAGCTCGGACACGCTCAGCAGCCGTCGGCCGCCATCACCAAGCC
>DATIGZ010000539.1:0-1584 GCA_035481255.1 Sphingomonas sp.
CTATTATGCCTATTATCGGCCGGTCGATAACACCGCCGAAGGCTTCGAGATCGAGATCGCCGGTCACATCACGCCGGTGTGGCAGGTCAGCGGCGGCTATACCGGGCTGCGGATCAAGGACAATGACGGCAACCCGACGCGCACCTATCAGCCGCGCCAGTCGCTGAAACTGTCGACCAACTATCGCTTCGTCGATCTGAACAATTTGACGATCGGCGCGCAGGGCCGGTGGCAGGGCGATACCTATGAGCCGATCATCACCGGCACGGTTCCCGCTGGTACGGAGTTGCGGCAAAATGCCTATGCCGTGCTCGATCTGATGGCGAGCATCGACCTGGCCGAGAATCTCCGGGCGACGCTGAACGTGCGCAACGTGACCGACAAGATGTACATCACGTCGATGGCGGCGGCGGCATATGACATGGGCAATTTCGCGCCGGGGCGGAACTTCACTTTCTCGCTCAGCATGAAGTTCTGAGCGAGGCCACGGACGCGGGGCGGGTTGCGGTTACCCGAAACGCCGCCGCACTACCCGCGTCCGTGGTGGCAATGGACGGGCGCACGCGCTTTCGTCGGTATCGCCGACTAATGTACCGCGATCGTGCCTGCCCGATCTTGTGAGGATCCGCCCATGCGCCTGATATTGTCCTTACTCCTCGTCTTTACCGGTCTGACCGGCAGCGCCGCCGCCCAGACCGTGCAGCGCGCGGAATTGTGGAACACCGAGCAATTCGTGCTCCACTCGAAGATTCTTGAGCGCGACTTTCTGATTCAGGTCGCCAAGCCGTTCGGCGAGGTGAAGGGCAAGGTGCCGGCCGTTTACATCACCGACGGCAATATGTTGTTCATGGCGGCCGCCGCGGTCGCCGCCGCCAATGCCGGGAAGGACAGCACCGGGCCGGCCTATTATATCGGCATCGGCTATCCCGAGCAGGACCGCGATTTGTGGTTCAAGGACCGTTCGGCGCACCTCACGCATGTCGATATGAAGGCGAAGGTGCCGACCGGGCATGGCGACAAGTTCGCGCAGTTCCTGATCCGCGAGCTGCGCCCCGCGATCGAGGCGCGCTACCCCGTGGACCCGGCACGCCGGATGCTGGCCGGCTATTCGTTCGGCGGCCTGTTCGCCACGCGGGTGCTGCTCGATCATCCGGACGCGTTCGACACCTATCTGCTAGGCAGTCCATCGATTTGGGTCGAGCCCGCATTGCTGGATCGCGCGAAGGCGTTCAGCACCCCGGCATCGCCGAAGCGGGTCTTCATCGCGGTCGGTGCGCTGGAGCCTCCGTTCATGCGCACCGCCGAATTGCGCGACGCGTTGAGCCAGCCCGGCAACGGCGTCACCGTTCAATATTGGTCGGTGCCGGACGAGAACCATATGACCGTGCCGCCCGCGTTCCTTGCGCGCGCTCTCCGTTTCGCACTGCCGCCGCCCCGGCAATGAGCGATCCGGGGATCAACCGGCGGAGCGTCCTTGTTGCGGGCGGCGGAATCGGGCTGACGCTGGCAAGCGGTGCGGCCGGCACGAATGGCGCGGGTGGAACCGCGCCCGCTGCCGACCGCGATGTCACCGTGACGGAAGCG
>DATIGZ010000540.1:0-5867 GCA_035481255.1 Sphingomonas sp.
CCCCCGGCGCGCGCGCCGATACCGGCGGACCGGTGAACGGCATCCGTCAGGCCGCGCGCGGCGACGGATCGCGCGTGGTGTTCGATCTGTCCCGCCCGGCGATCGTCACTCAGGGCCGCTTCTCCGCCGACGGCACCGCGCTCACGCTCGAGCTGCGCACCGTCGACGATTCGCGCTTCGCCCGCGCCGCCGCCGAAGGGCGGATGAGCTTCCTGCCCCCGTTCAGCTTCACGCGCGCCTCGACCCGCCACGGCTACAGCGTGTCCGCTCCCGTTCCCGCGCGGCCGGCCGCCTATCGGCTTCCGCGCATTCAGGGCGACGACGACAGCCGTCCGCTGGTGGTGATCGATGCCGGACATGGCGGGCACGATCCGGGCGCGATCTCGTCCGACGGGCTTCAGGAGAAGGATCTGACGCTCAAGACGGCGCGCGCGATCCGCGACGAACTGCTTTCCTCGGGCCGCGTCCGCGTGGCGATGACCCGGGAGGACGACCGCTATCTGCTCCACCGCGACCGGTTCGAGATCGCGCGCAAGCTCGGCGCCGCGCTGTTCATCTCGGTCCATTGCGACGCCGCGCACAATGCCGAGGCGAGCGGCGCGACGGTCTACACGCTGTCGGAGATCGCGTCGGACAAGGAAGCCGCGCGCCTCGCCGCGCGGGAGAACAAGTCCGACCTGCTTTCCGGCATCGACCTCGCCGGACAGAATCGCGACGTGTCCTCGATCCTGATCGACCTGACCCAGCGCGAGACGATGAACAGCTCGGCCAAGTTCGCGCGGCTGCTCGGCCGCGAGGCGCAGGGGCTGATGCCGGTCAAGGACAATTACCACCGCATGGCTTCGCTGCTCGTGCTCAAGGCGCCCGACGTGCCGTCGATCCTGTTCGAGACCGGCTATATCTCGAACGCCAAGGATGCCGCCTTCCTCAATTCCACGGAAGGCCGCCGCCGGGTGGCGGAGAGCGTAAGCCGCGCGGTCGCGATCCATTTCGCGACACGCATGGCCGCGCGTTAGGTTTTTGATCCGCTCACGCGGATGCGGTGCCGGCCCGCTCCCCTACCCGGCCTCCCACAGCGTATTCTGAATGGGAGGCCGGGTAGGGGAGCGGGCCGGCACCGCAACTCAAAACAACCCGCCGCATCCCCGGCTGGCAAGCCCGCTCAATCCTGCTAAACCCCGCCCCAATGGCGGAAGCGACCCAACCCAATTTCAGGCTGAAGTTCACGCGAGGGGATGCCGGAGGCCGCTTTGCGGAACTCCGCAAACGCTGGTGGTTCAAGCTGCTGGCGTGGCTCGCGCTGCTGTCGGGCGTCGGCACCGCGGTGCTGTGGGCGCTGTTCCTGCGCGACCTGCCCTCGGTCGACATGCTGCGCGCCTATGAGCCGCCACTGCCCACCAATGTCCGCCAGGCCGACGGCACGCCGCTGCGCAGCTATGCGCGCGAGCGCCGCGTCGAGCTGTCCTATGACGAATATCCCAAGCTGCTGGTCGGCGCCTTCCTCTCGGCCGAGGACAAGACCTTCTTCGACCATGGCGGCGTCGACTATCCCGGCCTTGTCCGCGCGGCGTGGCAGGGGCTGACGAGCGGCGAGACCCCGCGCGGCACCTCGACGATCACGCAACAGGTCGCCAAGAACCTGCTGCTCAACAACGAGGTCAGCTACGTCCGCAAAGCGCGCGAGGCGATCCTCGCCTTCCGCATCGAGAATACGCTGTCCAAGCAGCAGATCCTCGAACTCTACCTCAACCAGATCGCGCTTGGCCGGAACGCCTTCGGGGTCGAGGCAGCGGCGCACGCCTATTTCGACAAGGATCTGAGCCAGCTCAGCCTGCCGCAATTCGCCTATCTGGCGATCCTGCCCAAGGGTCCGTCCAACTATATGCCCGAACGCCATGCCGACCGCGCGATCGAGCGGCGCAACTGGGTGCTGGGGCAGATGCGCGACAACGGCTATATCGATCAGGCGGCGCACGACACCGCGGTCGCCGCCCCGCTGGGCGCGGTGCCGCGCAAATCGCCCAGCGTCGATCCGCTCGGCGGCTATTTCATCGAGGAAGTGCGCCGCCAGTTGCTCGACCGTTTCGGCGAGACCGAAAAGGCCGGGCCGTACAGCGTCTATGCCGGCGGCCTGTGGGTGCGCACCTCGTTCGATCCGGAAATCCAGAAGGCGGCGCAAAAGGCGCTGCGCGACGGCCTGCTGCGCTACGACCGCGGCCGCGGCTGGTCCGGCCCGATGCGCGAAGTGGCGTTCGAGGGCGACAACTGGCGCGCGGCGCTGCTCAACACCAACATCAACCTCGATTATGAGGACTGGCGCCCGGCGATCGTCATTTCGAAGAGCGGCGGCAGCGTGGAGCTGGGCTTTGGCGACGGCCGCACCGGCGCGCTGCCGGCCTCGGGCGCGCAGATGCCGGTGCGCGGGCAGGGCGGCGCGGCGTTCAATGTGCTGAAGCGCGGCGACGTCGTCGCGGTCGCGCCCGAAGGCGGGACGTTCGCGCTGCGATCGATCCCCAAGGTTTCGGGCGGCATGGTCGTTCAGGATCCCGCTACCGGCCGCGTGCTGGCGATGCAGGGCGGGTTCGACGCGACGGTTCAGGCGTTCAACCGCGCGACGCAGGCGCAGCGCCAGCCGGGATCGACGATCAAGCCGATCGTCTATTCCGCCGCGCTCGAGAACGGGATGACCCCCGCATCGATCATCGTCGACGGCCCCTTCTGCGTCTATCAGGGCGCGGCGCTCGGCCAGAAATGCTTCCGCAACTTCGGCGGCACGCGCGGCGCGGGGCCGAAGACGATGCGCTGGGGCATCGAACAATCGCGCAACCTGATGACCGTGCAGGCGGCGAACGCCACCGGCATGGAGAAGGTCGTCGACCTGATGCAGCGCATGGGCGTCAGCTCGCAGAAATATCAGCCCTATCTCTCCTACTCGCTCGGCGCGGGGGAGACGACGGTGATGCGGATGGTCAACGCCTATTCGATCCTGGTCAATCACGGCCGCGCGCTGACCCCGTCGCTGGTCGATTTCGCGCAGGACCGGCACGGCAAGGTGATCTGGCCGCAAAACTGGCGCGCATGCGACCGCTGCAACATGCCCGATTGGGACGGCAAGCCGATGCCGCGCCCCGTCACCCGGTCGCGTCAGGTGATCGATGCGATGAGCGCGTACCAGATGGTGCACATCACCGAAGGCGTGATCCAGCGCGGCACCGCGACGATCCTGCGCGACCTCAATCGCCCGATCATGGGCAAGACCGGCACCTCGAACGGCCCGCGCGACGTGTGGTTCATCGGCGGCACGCCGCAGATGATCGCCGGCGTCTATATCGGCTACGACACGCCGACCAATCTTGGCGGCTACGCGCAGGGCGGTACGCTCGCCGCGCCGATCTTCAAGCAGTTCGCGCAAAAGGCCTATGAGGGGCTCGATGTGATTCCCTTCACTGCGCCCGCGGGGATCCGCATGGTGCGAATCGACCGCGCCAGCGGCCGCCGCGTCTATGGCGCATGGCCTGGCAACGATCCCAAAGCGGGAGTGATCTGGGAGGCGTTCAAGCCGGAGAGCGAACCGCGCCGCCGCGCCCGCCGCAACGAGGAAGCCGAAGCGCCCAAGGCCGAGGCGACCCGGAAAGCCGTGCAGCGGGAAGGGCCGCGCGACAGCGACTTCTTGCAACGCGAGGGCGGAATCTACTAGCGGGGATCAAAATCCCGACCTCACCGTCACCCCGCCCCCGTGCCGGGGTCCATGGTACGTGAAGGGATGGACTTGAACCTCATGCGCCACGCTTGCCGTCGGGTGGACCACGGCACGCGGCCGGGGTGACGAAAAAACGGTCCGGTTCTGCCGTGACCTCGAAGTTTGAAAGGTTACGACGATGCGCGCCGAAGCGCAGGCATATGCCGACAAGATCAACGACGCGCTCGCACTGCTCCGCCGGTTCATCGACTGGGACAAGGCGCTGCGCCGGCTCGACGAACTCAACGCGCGCGTCGAGGATCCGACGCTGTGGGACAATCCCAAGGCGGCGCAGGACGTGATGCGTGAGCGCCGCCGGCTCGACGAATCGATCACCGCAACCCGCGCGATCGAGCGCGAGCTCGCCGACACGTCCGAACTGATCGAGATGGCCGAGGCCGAGGGCGACGAGGAAATGGCGGTCGAGGGCGTCGCGGGTCTTGCCGCGCTCGCCGCGCGCGCCGACGAGGACAAGGTCAAGGCCCTCCTCTCCGGCGAGGCCGACGGCAACGACACCTATCTCGAAGTCCATTCGGGCGCCGGTGGGACCGAGAGCCAGGACTGGGCCGAGATGCTCCAGCGCATGTACACGCGCTGGGCCGAGCGTCACGGCTTCAAGGTCGAGCTGATGGACTATCACGCCGGCGAGCAGGCCGGGATCAAGTCCGCCACATTGCTGATCAAGGGCGAGAACGCCTATGGCTATGCCAAGACCGAGAGCGGTGTTCACCGCCTGGTCCGCATTTCGCCCTATGACAGCTCGGCACGCCGTCACACCAGCTTCTCGTCGGTGTGGGTCTATCCGGTGATCGACGATTCGATCGACATCGAGATCAACGAGAGCGACCTCAAGATCGACACCTATCGCGCGTCGGGCGCGGGCGGACAGCACGTCAACACCACCGATTCGGCGGTGCGGATCACCCACGTCCCCTCGGGCATCATCGTCGCCAGCCAGCAGGATCGTTCGCAGCACAAGAACCGCGCGACGGCGATGGGCATGCTCAAGGCACGCCTGTACGAGGCCGAACTGGCCAAGCGCGAGGCGGCGGCGATGACCGACTATTCGGCGAAGACCGAGATCGGCTGGGGCCACCAGATCCGCTCCTATGTCCTCCAGCCCTATCAGCTGGTGAAGGATCTGCGCACCGGCACCACCTCCACCGCGCCCGCCGATGTGCTCGACGGGGCACTCGACCCGTTCATGGCAGCTGCGCTATCACAACGCGTGACCGGCGAAACGGTCGAGGTGGAGGACGTGGATTGAGGCCAAAGGGCGCCTCGCTGCTGATGCTGGGTGCCCTTGCGATCGCGGGGTGCGACGCCACGGAACCGCGCCCGGTGCCCAAGCCGGAGGCCGAGCAGGAGCTGAGTTTCCCCGCCGCCGACCGCCCCGTCGCGACCATCGTCTCCGCGCGCTGGTCGACCGAAGAGGCCCGCGACCGGTTGAACGAAGCCGATGCGGTGATGGATCTCGCTCAGATCAAGCCGGGTACCACCGTCGCCGATATCGGCGCGGGTGAGGGCTATTACACGATCCGCCTCGCCCAGCGCGTCGGCAAGAACGGCCGCGTGCTGGCGGAGGACATCATTCCCGGTGTGCGCGACGCGCTGGCCCAGCGCGTGTCGCGCGAGCGGCTCGACAATGTCAGCGTGCGGCTCGGCGAACCCGAGGATCCGAAGCTTCCCGACAACAGCTTCGACCGCATCCTGATGGTGCACATGTACCATGAGATCGAGGAGCCGTACGAGTTCCTGTGGCGGATGCGCCCCTCGCTGCGGCAGGACGGGCTGGTCGTAGTGGTCGACGCCGACCGCGAAACCCAGAATCACGGCACCCCGCCCGAACTGCTGCAATGCGAGTTCGCCGCGGTCGGCTACAAGCTGGTGACGATGCGCGACATGCCTTCGGCCGGCGGCTATCTCGCGATGTTCAAGGCCGAGGGCAAGCGTCCCGAGCCCGACGCGATCCGCGCCTGCCGCTTCCGCCCCTCGCCCAAGAGGTCGGGTACTCCCGTGCCCAAATCGACGACCGACGAGTAGCCGTTTGCCGGGTTCAGCAATGCTGAACCGATTGCGGCACCAGCCCGCTCCCCCACCCGGCCACCCACCGGCAGTATCATATGGG
>DATIGZ010000541.1:0-3092 GCA_035481255.1 Sphingomonas sp.
GAAGATGCGGCGTCGCTGCGAAAGCTGTTCCCGAACCGGCCGAGCCAGCGGAGAATCGCAGCGACGCGCGACATCAATCGTGCTCGCGGTCGCCCTGACCCATGTACAGCTCGCGGCCGGTCTCGTGGTAGAGCTTCGACATTGCCTGCATCCCCGCCTCGGCCTCTTCCGCCGCGACGAAGGTTTCGACCGGGGCGTTCTGCCTGGCGGCGAACTCACGCACTTCGGCGGTGATCTTCATCGAGCAGAATTTGGGGCCGCACATCGAGCAGAAATGCGCGGTCTTGGCGCCTTCGGCCGGGAGCGTCTGGTCGTGATACTTCTCGGCCGTGTCGGGATCGAGCGAGAGGTTGAACTGGTCGCGCCAGCGGAACTCGAAGCGGGCGCGGCTCAGCGCATCGTCGCGCATCTTGGCCGCCGGGTGGCCCTTGGCGAGATCGGCGGCGTGCGCGGCGAGCTTGTAGGTCACCACGCCGACCTTGACGTCGTCGCGGTCGGGAAGCCCCAGATGCTCCTTGGGCGTGACGTAGCAGAGCATCGCCGTGCCGTACCAGCCGATCATCGCGGCGCCGATGCCGCTGGTGATATGGTCATAGCCCGGCGCGATGTCGGTGGTGAGCGGCCCCAAGGTGTAGAAGGGCGCCTCGCCGCACGCCTGCAGCTGCTTGTCCATATTCTCCTTGATCTTGTGCATGGGCACATGGCCCGGCCCTTCGATCATCACCTGAACGTCCTGTTCCCAGGCGCGCTTGGTCAGCTCGCCCAGCGTGTAAAGCTCGGCGAACTGAGCCTCGTCATTGGCGTCGGCGATCGAGCCGGGGCGCAGGCCGTCGCCGAGGGAGTAGGCGATGTCGTACGCCTTACAGATCTCGGTGATCTCGTCGAAATGCTCGTAGAGGAAGCTCTCGCGATGGTGGCTGAGGCACCATTTGGCCATGATCGATCCGCCGCGGCTGACGATGCCGGTGACTCGCTTGGCGGTGAGCGGGATATAGGGCAGGCGCACGCCGGCGTGGATCGTGAAATAGTCGACGCCCTGTTCGGCCTGCTCGATCAGCGTGTCGCGGAAGATCTCCCAGGTCAGATCCTCGGCGATGCCGCCGACCTTTTCGAGCGCCTGATAGATCGGCACGGTGCCGACGGGCACGGGCGAGTTGCGCAGGATCCATTCGCGGGTGTCATGGATGTTGCGGCCGGTCGACAGGTCCATGATCGTGTCGGCGCCCCAGCGGATCGCCCACACCATCTTGTCGACTTCCTGCGCGACGTCGGAGGCGACGGCGGAGTTGCCGATATTGGCGTTGATCTTGACCAGGAAGTTGCGGCCGATCGCCATCGGCTCGGATTCGGGGTGGTTGATGTTGTTGGGGATGATCGCGCGGCCGCGGGCGACCTCGTCGCGGACGAACTCCGGCGTCACGTAATCGGGGATCGAGGCGCCCCAGTCCTGGCCGTCGCGGACGTACTCGGCGAGCATCTCGCGGCCGAGATTCTCGCGGGTGGCGACATATTCCATCTCGGGCGTGATGATGCCGCGGCGGGCATAGAACATCTGGGAGACGTTCTGGCCCGGCTTGGCGCGCAGCACCTTCTTGCGGACGTTGGGGAAGGGCTGGACGCCGCCCGAACGGTCGGGGCCGAGCTGGCCGTTATCCTCGGGGCGAACCTCGCGCTGGGTCACTTCCTCGACATCGCCGCGGTTGCGGATCCAGTCGCGGCGCAGCTCGGGCAAGCCGGCCATGATATCGATGCGGGCCTCGGGATCGGTATAGGGGCCCGAACAGTCATAGACGCGCAGCGGCGGCTCGCCCGACGAGGGCTCGAGATGGATCTCGCGCATCGCGACGCCGAGGGGGCCGACATGGATCTTCTTCGAACCGCGGATCGGGCCGGTGGTGACCTTCAGCTCGGTGCGGGCGGGGATATCGGCCATTCGTCATGCTCCTCAGGCGGGAGCATACGGTTTTCGGGTGAAAGCCGCCCACTCCCTACGCCGGTGTCAACCGGATCAGGTTCAGCGGGTCGGTGGCTCCTGCCACCCTCTCAAGCGCGGATCGGCGCTCCCCCGGGGATGGGCGGACATTAGAGGCTGGGCCGGACCCCGGTCAACGCTAATCGGCGATGGGGCCGAAGCCCCGATCTCCCAGCAACAGCCGCGTACCGTCCGCGGAGACCTGTCCCCAGTCGCCGAGCGCGCCATCCAGCGCGAAGGACCATCGCCCCCGGTTCTTGCGCAACGTGACGGTCACGCCGTCAAAGGTCGCGGCCGCCCCCTCCCGCAACGGGAGCGTCAGGCTATCCACCCTCTGGAAGGCGCGGTTCGCAAGCGCCGCCGCATCCAGCGGCGCCGCGCCATTCGACCATTCGACGGCAATTTCGACATCGATAGCGATCGTCTGCGCGTCCATCCGCACCACACGCAGCCGCCGGGCTGCAACGGCCGCCCTGAACAGCGGATCATCGACGCCGCGCTCGATCACCGTCAGGGCAACGGGCGCAATCGCCACCTCGCGCGGCGCCGCCCGCCTGGGGTAATGGGGAAGGAAACGCGCCACGGTATAGCGACCGGCGGCGTCCCGCTGATGGAGGCAGATCGTCGGAAAAATCTCACCGGCCTCGTCTTTCGGAGGCGTGTAGGGCGTGTCGCGTTCGCGGCGAAGACACGGGCGCGCGCCCTCGACCGGGTCGAGCAGGCCGATGAACCGGGCACCTGCGGGAATGTCGACGTCGAACGGCTTGCCCGCCGCTATCGCGGCGTCGCTGCGCCACCGCCGCGTATCGAACCGCGCGATCTGCATCGCCACGACCGCCCCCGTCGCCAGCCCCGATGCCCTGCCGGAGGATGTGCTTCGCAGCGGGTCGTCGAAGAGAAGCTGCCCGTCGCTGCGGCGGGCGGCATCGCGGCGTACCATCGCGTCCTTGGGGAGCTTCAGCTTCCGGAACTGTTCGGGCGTGATGCCCAGAGACTCAGGCGTCGCCGGGATCAACTGCTCATCCTGCTGAGGGGCCGCGACCGGCGCCTGTCCGGACGCGAGCAGAACGGCGAGAACGAAACCGCCCAATGCCAAGATATACCCCCTCGTCATAACCCC
>DATIGZ010000542.1:0-2438 GCA_035481255.1 Sphingomonas sp.
CTCCAACGCTCAGCCGCATATCGTCGCGATGGCACGCCATGCCGGGGTGGAGATCACGCCGGAAGACTGGATGGCGGCTTACGACCTGCCGCTGCTCGTCAACATGCAGCCCGCGGGCCAGTATCTGTCGGAGCGCTTCCATCGCGCCGGCGGCATCCCCGCGGTGCTGAGCGAGTTGCTCGCCGCGGGCAAGATCAATGGTTCCGCGCTCACCGTCACCGGCCAGTCGATCGCAGCGAACGTAGCGGACCACACCGCCACCGACCGCGAGGTGATCTGGCCCTATGACGCGCCGCTCAAACAGGCCGCAGGCTTCCTCGTCCTCAAAGGCAATCTGTTCGACTTCGCGATCATGAAGACCAGCGTGATCTCCGACGAGTTCCGCGCGCGCTATCTGTCAGCGCCGGGCCGGGAGGGAGTGTTCGAGGGCCGCGCGATCGTATTCGACGGATCGGACGACTATCACCACCGCATCAACGATCCCGTGCTGGCGATTGACGCGAACTGCATCCTCGTGATCCGCGGCTCCGGTCCGCTCGGCTGGCCCGGCTCGGCAGAAGTCGTCAACATGCAGCCGCCCGATGCGCTGCTCAGGGCCGGGATCACCAGTCTTCCAACGCTTGGCGACGGGCGTCAGTCGGGCACGTCCGACAGTCCCTCGATCCTCAACGCGTCACCCGAGAGTGCGGCGGGCGGCGGCCTTTCATGGCTGCGCACCGGCGACATGATCCGCATCGACCTCAATGCCGGAACCTGCGACGCATTGGTCGACGACGCCGAGATCGCCCGCCGCAAGACCGAACCCGCTCCGCCGGTCCCGGAAAGCCAAACGCCGTGGGAGGAACTCTACCGCGAGAAGACCGGCCAGTTGTCGACCGGCGGGGTGCTCGAATTCGCGGTCAAATATCGTGGCACCTCGGCAAAGGTGCCCCGGCACAACCATTAGACGCGGAGCGTCATCGCCAGCATGCGCGTCTCACCCGGCGCGAGCAGATCCATCCCGCCACGGTTGATCGCGTCGGGAAGATGCCCCACCGGCTCAGCGCAGAAGAAGGAGGCATCCGGCGGACGATAAACGTGCAGCACGCTCGCGCCTTCCCCGCGCATCTCGACACTGCCCCAGTCCTGCTCGATCAGCGCCGCGCCGTTCCAGCCTTCATACGCATTGTCGATCAGCGCCGCGCCAGCGACCGGCGCTCCCGCCGCCCAGTCGCCGAACCACGACGCAGCCGCCGGTCGGGTCGGCAACATCGTTTCATCGGCCAGCCAGATGCGCTCCGCCTCAAGACGCAGCCGCGTCGCCGCATTGCACGGGAAATAAGGGTGAAGGCCAATCCCCGCGGGCATCGGCGCGTCCCCGCCATTGCTGATGGACAGCTCGACCGTCATCTCGCCCGGTGCCAGCACAAAGCGCTGCTCCGCGCGATAAGTCCAAGGCCAGTCCGCACCGGCATCATGCGCATGTGTCAGTACCGCGCGATCCGCCCCGGCCTCGGCTACCGTCCATTCGGCCTGCCAGCCAAGCCCGTGCAGGCTATGCGGATGATCCCCGAAATTCAGCGGAAGCTGGTACCTCTGCCCGGCAAATTCGAACCGCCCGTGCGCGATGCGGTTGGCATAGGGGACCAGCGGGAAGCAGCCGGCCTCCAGCGGATCGCCTGCTCCTGCGGGAGTGGGCCGAAGCACATCATTGCCTTCGTGCCGCAGCGTCCCGATCGCGCCTCCCAACGCAGGTAGCAACTCCAGCGCCCAGCCGTGAGCCTCAAACCTCACAGACCGACCGAAACCTCGGTCCCAGGCACACCGGGCACCGACACCTCGAACGCGAACAGATCGCCCGCATTCGGCTGCGCGGCGCGGCCGTCAGCGTCGAGATGCTTGTTGGCGGTGGTGGCATAGACGGTGCGCAGGTCCGGTCCGCCGAACGCGATCTTGGTGATCGCCCCCACCGGGAACTCCACGACTTCCAGCAATTCGCCAGCAGGCGAATAACGCCGCACCGCGCCGCCATTATAGAGCCCGATCCAGACGCACCCCTCGGCGTCCACCGCAGGACCGTCCGGAAAGCCTTCGCCGTTCGGGATCGTCACGAAAACGCGCGATTTCCCCAAGGTTCCGTCATCACCAATCGCAGCCGCGTATATGATCCCGCCCAGCGTATCGACATGATAGAGGATTCGCCCGTCCGGGCTGACCGCCGGTCCGTTCGAGATGCTCACCGCCGCCGTCTCGGCGACGCAGCGGCCATCGGGGCGGAGGCGGTAGATGTGGCCGGTGATTTCGCGTTCGCCGTCGTCCATCGTTCCGAACCATAGCCGTCCGGCGGGATCGACGGTGCCGTCATTGAGCCGGTTGCCGGGAAAAGCCGGTTCCGGATCGGCCAGCGGCGCGAAACTGCCGTCCGCGGGGTCGAAGATCGCAAGGCCCGTCTGCAATCC
>DATIGZ010000543.1:0-3440 GCA_035481255.1 Sphingomonas sp.
GTCTATGCCAGCCGGTCGGGCGCGCGGACCGGGCTGCGCATCCGCGACCTCGAGACCGGCGCCGATCGCTGGCTGAGCTTTCCCATCGATCCCGACAGCCAGATGGGCGGCTATTATAACGACCTGGTGCCGCGGGTGGCGTTCCTGCCCGCCGACAGGGAGGTGCTGACCGCGATCGACGGCAAGCTAACGCGCATCCGCGTCGCCGACGGCGCGCGCTCGCCGGTACCCTTCACCGCGCCGGTCGATCTGGCGGTGCGGCGGAACACCCGCGTCGAGGTGCCGGACGAGACCGGGCCGGTGCGGGTGCGGGTGATCCAGTCGCCGCGACTGTCGCCCGACGGATCGCGCATCGCCTTTGCCGCGCTCGGCAAGCTCTATGTGCAGGACCGCGCGGGCGGCACGCCGCGCGCGGTGGCGGGCGTCGAGGGCATGGCGTTCCAGCCGGGTTGGTCGCCGGACGGCCGTACGCTGGTCTATGTGACGTGGAGCGGTGAGGGTGAGGGCGGCGGCGCGCTGTGGGCGATCCCGGCGGCGGGCGGCAAGCCAAGGCGGCTTTTGCAGGCTTCGGCCTATTACAGCGAGCCGACCGTGTCGCCCGACGGACGTTCGGTGGCGGTGCTGCGCGCGACCAGCATCGAGCGGCTGCAATCGGCGTCCGACCTTCAGGCGAGCCGACCGACCGATATCGTGCTGCTGCCGCTGGCGGGTGGCGACGGGCGTGTGGTCGCCAGCAAATCGGGGATCAAGTCGCTGTCGTTCGACGGCAAGGGAGAATGGCTGCGCTATATGAGCGGGCCGTCGGTGGAGTCGGTGGCGGTGCAGAGTGGAGTGCTGCGGCGCGTGTTCGACCTGCGCGCGCCCAACTCCAACCGCTATTTCAACAACATCCAGACTCCACCCGAGGACATCCGGCTTAGTCCGGACGGGACGCGGATGCTGGTCAAGGCGGCATCGCAGGCATGGTTGCTCGACGTGCCGCCGTCCTTCTCCGCCGACCCGCAGGCGCTTGAGCTGACCCGGCCGGTGGCGTTCGGGGTGCGGCTGACCGATGTGGGCGCGGACTATGTCGACTGGTCGCGCGACGGCAGGACGGTGATGTGGTCGCTCGGCGCGACCGTGCGGACGATCGATGCGGCGCAGGCCGGAGCACTCGCCAAGGGCGTTGCCGAGAAGCAGGCGGCGAAGGTCGAGGCGGTGGTCGAGCTTCCGCGCGACATTCCGCAAGGCACGGTGGTGTTGCGCGGCGGCACCGCGATCACCATGCGTGGCGACGAAACGATCGCCAGCGCGGATGTGGTGGTTACCGGCAACCGCATCGTCGCGGTCGGCAGGACGGGCGAGGTGAGCGTGCCGCCCGGCGCGACCGTCATCGACGTGACCGGAAAATATCTGACCCCGGGATTCGTCGACACGCACGCCCATTGGTTCGAGCTGCCACGGCAAGTGCTGGAGGCGAACCACTGGAGCCTGCTCGCGAACCTCGCTTATGGCGTGACCAGCGGGCTGGACGTCCAACCCTTCACGATCGATGTGTTCGGCTATCAGGACATGATCGATGCCGGAATCATGATCGGGCCGCGCGCTTTTTCGACCGGGCCGGGTATCTTCGTGAACAGCGAGATCAACTCGGCGGCGGAGGCCGAGGCGGTACTGACGCGCTATCGCGACTATTACCGCACCAGCAACCTCAAGGCCTATCTCGTCGGCAACCGGACACAGCGCAAGCTTGTCGTCGAGGCTTCCGGCAAGATGGGGATGATGGCGACGACCGAGGGCGCCAGCGACTTCAACCTCAACCTGACCCATGCCATCGACGGGATGGCCGGCAACGAGCATAATCTGCCGATCACGCCGCTGCGCGAGGATGTGGTGAAACTCTATGCCCTGTCACGGATCGGTTACTCGCCGACCTTCGGCGTGCTCTATGGCGGGTTCGCGCCCTATGACGATCAGGTGATCGCGGGCGAGATCGACAAGGACGCCAAGCTCGCCCGCTTCCTCCCCTGGGGGATCATCGAGACCAAGATGCGCAACCGTGTGTGGACGCCGCCAATGGACCGCACCTCCGCCTCGTTCGCCGCGGATGCGCTGCGGATCCGCAAGGCGGGCGGGCTGATCGGGATCGGGAGTCACGCGGTGATCCAGGGCCTTGGCTATCACTACGAGATGCGCGCCTATGCTCAAGGCGGCGCAACCCCGCACGAGGTGCTGCGTGCCGCGACGCTCGAGAGCGCCGAGGTGATCAGCCGCAAGGGCCAGATCGGCAGCATGGAGCCGGGCAAATATGCTGATATCCTGATCATGGGCGCCAATCCGCTGGAGCGGATCGAGAACGCGGCGGCGATCGACAAGGTGATGAAGAACGGACGTGTCTATGATGCGGCGACCTTGAGCGAGGAATGGCCACGCAAACGAGCGCTGCCGGATCGCTGGTTCGCAACGGCGCGGCCGAACCGAGCGCAGGAAGGGCCTGAACAATGAAGATGACACGGCGCAAGCTGCTGGCGGCGGCTCCCGCAGCGGCAATCGCGAGCCAGGCCGCGGCGGGGCAGGGGCGTGCGGCGGGGAGTGACATCCTCGCCATGACAGCGGTCGACCTGGCGGCGGCGATCCGCCGGCGCGACGTATCGAGCCGTGAGGTGATGGCGGCGCATCTGGCGCGGGTCGATACGCTCAACCCGAAGTTCAACGCCATCGTCTCGCGCGTGGACGGCGACCAGTTGCTGCGCGAGGCGGCGGCGCAAGACGCGGACGCGGCGAAGGGCCGGTTCCGCGGAGCACTGCACGGCTTTCCCCATGCGGTGAAGGACACCGCGCCGGCCAGAGGGATCGCGCATACGCAGGGTTCACCGTTGTTGCGCGACAATATTGCTGCTGCGGATTCGCTGGTGGTCGGGCGGATGCGGGCGGCGGGCGCGATCTTCACCGGCAAGACCAACGTGCCCGAGTTCGCGCTTGGCTCGCACAGCTTCAATCCGGTCTTCGGCGTGACGCGCAATGCCTATGACCTGCGCAAGTCGGCGGGCGGCAGCTCGGGCGGCGCCGCGGTCGCGCTGGCGTTGCGCATGATGCCGCTGGCGGACGGCAGCGACTTCGGCGGTTCGCTGCGCAATCCGGCGGCATGGAACAACGTGTTCGGCTTCCGCCCCTCATTCGGACGTGTGCCGTCGGCGCCGTCGAGCGATGTGTTCGGTCAGACCTTCGCGACCTCCGGCCCGATGGCGCGGACGGTACGCGACACGGCGCTGCTGCTGTCGGTTCAGGCGGGATCGGATCCCCGCGCCCCCTTCTCGCTCAAGGACGATCCGGCAGTATTCGCAAGGCCGCTCGACCGCGAGTGGAAGGGCGGGAGAATCGGCTGGCTTGGCGATCTCGGTGGCGCGCTGGCGATGGAGCCGGGCGTACTCGAAACCTGCGAGAAGGGGCTGGCGGCATTC
>DATIGZ010000544.1:0-4678 GCA_035481255.1 Sphingomonas sp.
CTTCAGGCCGGCAACCAGCTCGGCCGCGTTGACGTAGCCCTCGGGGTGCGGCGTGTATCGCTGGCCCTGTTCCGGCGGATCGCCGCGCAGCGCGACGATATGGCGCACGCCCGCCGCCCAATATTCCTCGGCGACCGCGTCGATCTCCTCGCGCGTCGCCTCGACACAGGTGAGGTGCGCGGCGGCGGCGATCGGCGTTTCGCGCGCGATGCGGGCGACGGTGTTGTGCGTGCGCTCGCGCGTCGATCCGCCCGCGCCATAGGTGACGCTGACGAAACGCGGACCCAGCGGCGAAAGCGTCTGGATCGACTCCCACAACGTCTCTTCCATCTTCTCCGTCTTGGGCGGGAAGAACTCGAAACTGACGTCGATATCGCCCGCCACGTCCGCGAACAGCGGCGCACCCGGATCCAGAACCAAACTCATGCTGCCATCACTTTCCCAAAAGGCTGGCCAGTTTTTCGCGCCAGCCACAATTTCACCGTCAGTTCGCCGCCCTCGAGCGTCTCGGTCTTCACCGGCGCCAGATCCGCGGCCTCGAACCAGCCGAGCATCTGCTCGTCCGAAAAGCCCAGCCGCACATGCCCTTCGCGCTGACGCAGTTCCTCGCGGTCATGCGGCGCGAAGTCCGCGATCAGCAGCCGCCCGCCGTCGCCCAGGACGCGCGCCGCCTCGCGGATCGCCGCGCCCGGCTGCTGCGCGAAGTGCAGCACATGGTGCAGGATCGCCGCATCCGCCTCATCATCCGCCATCGGCAGCGCATAGAGATCCGCCTGCCGCAGTTCGGCATTGGCGAGCCCCTGCCCCGACAGCTTGGCGCGCGCCAGCCGCAGCATCTCCGAGCTGCGGTCGATGCCCAGCGCGCTCTTCGCCCGCGGCGCGAACAGCTCGAGCATCCGTCCGGTGCCGGTGCCGATGTCGATCAGCCGCTCGATCGCCGCATCGCCCAGCGCCGCGGCCATCGCCGCTTCCACCTCGCTCTCGGCGACATGGAGCGAGCGGATCGCGTCCCAATCGCCGGCATGGGTCTCGAACCACTCCTCGGCCGCCGCCGCGCGATCGGCGCGGACCGCCGCGAGGCGGGCGCTGTCGGCGACCGCCCAGTGATCGGCGTCATCCGCCGACCAGCCATCAAGCGCGGCCAGCACCGGCTGAACATGGCGATCATTGCCCAGAGCGACGAACACCCAGCTGCCTTCCTTGCGCCGCTCGGCAAGGCCCGCGTCGCACAGGATCTTCACATGACGCGACACACGCGGCTGGCTCTGTCCGAGCACCTGCGCCAGCTCGCCCACGCTCAGCTCCATCGAGCGCAGCAGCGCCAGGATGCGCAGCCGCGTCGAGTCCGCGAGCGCGCGGAAGATTTCGAGAGCGATCTTCATGGGATTAGAGATATAAAGATATCTTTATATCAGGTCAACGGCGCGCGTAGCATCGGATAGGCCGCGACCAGGCCCGGCACAACAACCGTTCCCTACCCCCGCCCATAGCGCAACTTGATAACAGCCGTCAGGCCGCGCGCGCTTCCTCGATGATCGGCACCAGCGCCATCAGGAACTGGCGGGCGCTCGCTTCCCAGGTAAAGCCACGGCCGTACTCGGCGCAGGCGGCGCGGTCCCTGGTCAACGCCGCAGCGATCGCGGTATCGAGATTGTCGTCCATCGCCCCGGTCTCGGGGGTCAGGATATCGACCGGCCCCGTCACCGGATAGGCGGCGACCGGCGTGCCGCACGCCAGCGCCTCGATCATCACCAGCCCGAACGTGTCGGTCTTGCTCGGAAAGACGAAGACGTCGGCGGCGGCATAGGCGCTCGCCAGTTCGGCCCCGAACATCGACCCCAGAAACCGCGCCTGCGGATACTTCGCCGCCAGCGCGGTCCGCGCCGGGCCATCGCCGACGACGACCTTGGTGCCCGGATGAGCCGAAGCGAGAAACGCCTCGAGATTCTTCTCGACCGCGACGCGCCCGACATAGAGCTGCACCGGCCCGTCCAGCCCGGCCATCGCCGGATGCGGCTCGATGCCCGGCCGGAAATTGGCGAGATCGACGCCGCGCCCCCAATGGCGCACCTGAGTCAGCCCGTGATCGACCAGCGCCTGCCGGATCGACGGGGTGGAGGCGAGGATCGACTGCGCCGGCGCATGGAACCAGCGGATATAGCGCCACACCCATTCCGCCGGCACGCCCGAGCGTGCCTCGACATAGTCGGGGAATTGCGTGTGATAGGCGGTGGTGAAGGGGAAATCGTGGCGCAGGCACCAGCGCCGCGCCGCGACGCAGACCGGCCCCTCGGTCGCCAGATGCACGGCGTGCGGCGAAAACTCGTCGAGCAGGTCACCGATCGTCCGGCTGCGCACCATCGCCAGCCGGATCTCGGGATAGGTCGGACACGGCACCGAGTAGAAGAGGTCGGGCGAGATCACGAGCACCTTGTGCCCCTGCGCCTCCAGCACCTTTCGCACCGACTGGAGCGTGCGGACGACACCATTCACCTGGGGCTCCCAGGCGTCGGTCACGATCGCGATCCGCATCTCTTCTTCGATCAAGCTGCCGCCAGCGCCTCGACCCGTTGCGGGTCGAGAGGCTCGCGCGTTGCGATCTCGTCGGCCCAATGGAGAATTTCCATCCGGCCATCGTAATGCTCGACCAGCGCGGTGCAACCCTCCACCCAGTCGCCGTCGTTATAATAGTCGATCCCGTCGATGGTGCGCATCTCGGCGGTGTGGATGTGCCCGGCGATCACGCCGTCGACACCACGCGCGCCCGCTTCCTTCGCAACGATTTCTTCGAAGCCGCAGATGAACTCGACCGCGTTCTTGACCTTCTGCTTGGCGTGCTTGCTCAGCGACCAATAGGGCAGCCCGCGCCAGCGCCGGTATTTGTTGCACCAGCGGTTGAGTGCCATCACCGCGGTGTAGGCGGCGTCGCCCAGATGCGCGAGCCAGCGGTGCGACATGGTGATCGCGTCGAACTCGTCGCCATGCAGCACCAGCAGGCGGCGGCCGTCGGCGGTCTGGTGAATCGCCTGCCGCTTGATCTCAACCCCGCCGAAATTCAGACCGGTGAACTGGCGGAAGATCTCGTCATGGTTGCCCGGGACGTAGATCACGCGCGCGCCACGCTTGGCCCGCTTGAGCACGCGCCACACGATGTCGTTGTGCGCGGCGGGCCAGTAGAACTTCTTCTTGAGCTGCCAGATGTCGATGATGTCACCGACCAGATAGATCGTGTCGCTGTCGACATGGTCGAGAAAGTCGATCAGCATCTCGGCATTGCAGCCGCGCGTGCCGAGATGGATGTCGGAGATCCAGATCGTGCGATACTGCTTCCGCCCGCCGATCACCCGTTCGGGGATCGCCGGATTGGCGGCGGTGAAGTCCGCGAGATCGGTGACATGTCCGTCGAACGGAAGCCGAGTGATCGTGGCCATGTTAGCCCCGCATTGTCCTTGCCCGCGGGGCTAATGGCTGGCGAATGTTACAGTCGCGCGCGTTCGGGCGTCATCGCGCTGTCACGCGGTGATGGGAATATAGCCCTTCAGCCGCTCGACCCGCGCAATCCATGCGCGCACCGCCGCCCAGGGCGCGAGTTCGAACCCGCCCTCCTCCGCGACATGGGTATAGGCGTAGAGGCAGATATCGGCGACGCTCGGCGCATCACCCACCAGCCAGTCGCGGTTCGCGAGATGCTCGTCCATCAGCCTGAGCGCCGCGTCGCCACCCTCGCGCTTGCCCGGCAGCATCGCGCGCTGAAGCTCGTTGAGGTTCTCCTCCCCCACCCAGCCCATCCAGAAGCGCACCGTCGCGATGTTCGGTTCGTGGTTATACTGCTCCCAGAACATCCAGCGCAGCATGTCGGCGCGGTCGAACGGGTCATCGGGGATCAGCGCGGTGCCCTCGGCGACGTAGAAGGCGGCGGCGTTGCTCTCGGGAAGGAAACGATCGTCCGCCTGCAACACCGGGATGCGCCCGTTGGCGTTGACGTTCGTTAGAAAGGCCGCGGTCCGCGTTTCGCCCTTGAGGATATCATATTCGCGCCGCTCAAGCGGCTTGCCCGCCAGCGCCGCGGCGAGCCGGATCTTGTAGCAGTTACCCGAAGCGGCATATTCGTGCAGGATCAGACTGGTCATCGATTTCCCCTATTCGAACGCGGTCGCGCCGCCGCTAGGACTGTCCGCACCGGGGACAAGACGCGATCGACGCACCGCCCGCCAGCATCGACACACGACTTCGGCTGGCCTCAGATCAGACCCAGCTCCTCACGCCGGCGCACGACGCCGCGATGATAGAGCCAGCCCCACAGGGCCAGCCCGGCGACGAACAGCCAGCCCCACAGATGCCGCCAGAACGGGTAGACGAACCCCTCGCTCAAATCGCGCCCGACTTCCTTGCGCAACAGCGCCATCCCCTCCTCTTCCAGCGGCACCATCACCGTCTCACGCGGGGTGCGGGTATAGAGGACGTAGTCGAACTCGCTGAAATAGCCGAACGGCATCCCGAACAGCGTCCACTCACGCACCGAATAGCCGAGCGAGGGCCATTGCTTCATATCCTCATAGGTCGGCGCGAAGCGATCCTGACCGGTGGCCATGCGCAGCATCAGCGAGTCGAACTTGCTGCGGTCCAGCGGCACATGCACGCCCCCGCGGAATACGAAATAGGGCAGCTCGGCCAGACC
>DATIGZ010000545.1:0-2292 GCA_035481255.1 Sphingomonas sp.
GGCAAAGCCAATGAATATGCCGGCAGCGACAGCTGGGTCGGCGTTTTCTGAACCGCACCGCAAAGGATATACCCGCCATGTGGCCGACAATCCCCGCGGTGTTCGCCGCCGCGACCCTGCTCGCCGCCTACTCGCCGGCGGCACCGCGCTATCTGAGCGAGATTCCGGTGCCCGCGGCGGCGGCCGCCGAGATTGCCGCCTATAACGCGCTCGGCACCGTCACCTGCGCCTCCTGTCCCGGCGGCAAGCGCAACGAAGGCGATCCCGCGCTGGTGCTCGCCGAACGGTTGCGCGCATCGGGGATCAGCTTCGAGCAGCGGCTGGCGCGCATCCAGCCCGAACAGGGCACGACGTGGCGCGGGAGCGAGGTGTTCGGGATGATCACCTACACCGCCGAAGGCGAAGTCAGCGGCTTCCCGTGCCGCCGCTACCGCATGAGCATCTCGCGGGGCGAGCGCCGCGCCGAGCGCGACCGGCTGATGTGCTGGGGCCGCCGCGACGCCCGCTCGACGCAGGACCAATGGGTCACGGTCTACTGACCCGCCGCTTCTGAAGGATCTGATCGATGAACACCCGCACCGCGCTTCGCGCGACCGCCTCGCTCGCGCTGCTGACGCTCGCCGCACTCCCTGCCCTCCCCGCGGCGACCGCGCAAACCAGCGCGGACGAGATCGTCCAGCCCGAATGGCAGGGACGGTTTGACCTCGCGCGGCTGGTCGGCGGATGGCAGACGCCGTTCGGCCAGATCGAGTTCGAGATGCTCGACGGCAGCACCGGAATCGGCCGTATCTTCTTCAACGGCCAGTGGAGCACGCTGAGCTCGGCGTGGCTCCCCGAGCGCGGGCTGATGGTGCAGGTCACCGATCCGGCCAATCCGCAAAAGCCGATCCATTTCGCGCTGCGCATGTCGGCCGACGGCAAGCGGTTCGAGGCGCGGCACTATAACGACACGTCGATCGGCGGGCGCACGATCTGGGCGGCGACCGCCACCGACATGGTGACGCTCGACCGGTCGATGTGGGTCGGCAAGTGGAAGACGCCGCAGGGCGAACTCTCGCTGACGGCCGAGGGCTATCACCTCACCGGCACGCTGGTGACGCCTGCCGGCGCGGGCCGGGTCGCCGCCACCCGGCAGGTCACATTGGTCCCCACCGGGCGCTTCAACGAACCCAATACCGGCCAGCTCAGCGGCGCCTGGCGCGGGATTAACGGCACCTCGGGCGCGGGCAGCCTGCGCCTCGAGATGGGCCGCAACGCCGAGAGCTTCTTCGCCCGCATCACGCGCGACGTGATGGGCGCGATGCGCGAGGAAACGTTCGAGGGGCAGCGCGTCCGCAAGTCCGCGCCGCCGCCCGCCGCCGCCAATTCGCCGTCCGGGTGAGGACACCGCCTGCGTCAACGCCAACGCGAAGATGACGCGCGCGGGTGGCCTGCTCGTCAGCCGCAGCTTCGACCGCACCGCCAGCGGCATGAAGGACGGCAAGGCCCGCTACATCAACAGCGTGATGGTGGTCAGCCCCAACTGGGCGCCGCGCGCGCTCAATCCCGACAATCTCGCGCTGCGGCTGGAGGAGACGGACGGCAACGGCGTCACCACCCACACCTTCCACCATATGTCGGGCGAGCAGCAGTATCTGACCCGCGAAGTGCGCTGCGCGATGGCGGGCTTCATCTTCGGCCATGTCGACGTGCCGCACCGTCCCTATACCAAGGCGGTGCTGCTGGTGGACGGCAAGCGCAGCGCCGAGTGGGACATCACCGGCGAGGTCGCCGCCGCACCCTATGCGGAGCGGAGCGGCGAACCCGCGCCCGAACCGGCTCCGCAGCCCGAGCCGGAGCCGGAACCCGCGCCCGGCCCCGCGGTGCCCGGCAATGCCCGGTTGCTCAACGCCAACTGGTGCACCGAAGTCGGGATGCTGCGCGTCCGCGTCCACCCGAACACGGGAACCGCCGCGATGTTCTCCGACGACGGTGCGACGACGCAGTACCTCATGGACCTGCGTCCCAGCGCCGACGGGCTGCGGCTCGACGGAACGTGGCTGCGCGCGGTGCCCAATGCGGCACGCGAACCGGTGACGATGACCGCGAAGCTGGGCGGCAAGGGCACCATCCACGGCCGCGGCGCGCTGAACGGCGTGCTGGTCAATGCTGAAAGCAGCCCCGCGCCGGACTCTTGCGTCGGCTACGCGCCCAACCCCGGCACCCCGGCGGAGCAACCCAAGCCGCAGCCGGAGCCCGAACCACAGCCCACGCCGCGTCCCGAACCGCGCCCGGCGCCCCAGCCGGGGCCAC
>DATIGZ010000546.1:0-2055 GCA_035481255.1 Sphingomonas sp.
CCCGCCGCGGTGAGGCGCGCGATCGTGCCGCCGCATCCGAGAATTTCGTCATCGGGGTGCGGTGCGACGACCAGTACGGTCCCCATATTTCCCAGCGGGTCGGTCATGATCCGGTTCCGAGCACGCTGTGAAGGGCGGGGGCACGGGAAGTGGTTTCGTACTCGAGCACATGGATCGCGCGTCCGTCGCCGCACCGCACGGCGAAACCCTCATCGTCGCGCAGGACCACCTGACCGGGGCTCGCATGTTGACGTTCGGCGCAGGCGCAGACGCGTGCGGACCAGATTGTGATGCGGTCTCCGCCGGCATCGGTGAAGGCGCCGGGATAGGGACGGCCGACCGCGCGCACCAGCCGTTCGACCTGTTCCGCGGAGTCGCGCCAGTCGATCCGTCCGTCGCTCGGGCGGCGGCGCGTTGCCCAGGTCGCGACGGCCTCGTCCTGCGGGTCTCCGGAAACCGGGCCACGTTCCAGTCGCGGAAGCAGCTCACGCAGCATCGAATCCAGAGCGTGCATGTGCTTGGCGTAAAGCGATCCGGCGGTCTCGCCCGGCGCGACGTGGAAGAAGCGCTGGGCCAGCAGAGGTCCGCTGTCGACGCCATCGTCTATCCAGAAGAGACTGGAGGCCGTGATCTTCTCGTCGAGCAGGATCGTCCACGGGATCACCGCGCGGCCGCGCAGACGGGGCAGGGGGGCGGGGTGGTAACCGACCACGCGTCCCGCCGCGGCGGTACGGAATTCAGGGCCGCAAATCTGCGACCAGCCGATGACAAAGACGATGTCGGCGGCGATCGCGCGCAGTTGCTCAAGAAAGGCAGGCGCGTTGCACTGCGCGACCGGAAGGAACAAAGCACCATGGCGCGCGGCAACCGGCTCGAGGTCGACGAAATCGGAATGCCGCGCGGCGAACTCGGGCGGCAGCGTGGCGATCGCCGCAAGTTCCCAGCCCGGCGTATCGGCGATCGCGTCGGCGGCGACGCGCGTGCCTTCAACCGCGCCGATCAGCAGTGCGCGCATAGGCCCTCCCGATATTGCTCTGGCTGATGCGCTCGCCCTTGGTGAGCATGGTGAAGGTGCGCAGGATGATCTTGCCGTCGCGCGTGAGCGAGCGGTTGTCGATGTACCAGAGGTCGAGCGCGAGCTTGTCGGAATCGCTCAGCAAGGCGTTGCCGTTGACCTGCGCCCAGCCCGTCAGCCCCGGCCGTACCTGTCCCCGCCGAACCCCGGCCATCCCCATCGCGCTCACCGTTTCGGGAAGCAGCGGTCGTGGCCCGACGAAGCTCATCTCGCCCCGCGCGATGTTCCACAGCTCGGGCAACTCGTCGAGCCGGGTGCGCCGCAGCAGTCTGCCGAAGCGGGTGAGGCGCAATTCATCGGCGAGCGGTTGCCGGCCGATTGCGCCCGGTTCGTTCATCGAACGGAATTTGATGAGCTGAAACGTCCGTCCGCCATGGCCGGCACGGCGCTGGCGGAACAGCACCGGGCGTCCGAGCATGACCGCGACGGCACCGGCGACCAGCAGCATGAGCGGCATGAGCGCCACCAGCGCGATCGCCGCGAGCCCGCGTTCAGCGAGCCGGTGGTCGCTCAGCGTGTGCCGCCGGAGCGGTTCGGGCGGGGTGCCGGTCAGCCCCATTTCCGAAAGCAGTTGCGCGTTGACCTTGTCGACGCGGAAATGCTGTTGCGCGAGCTGCCGTGCATGGGCGCCCATCGACCGAACCCGTTCGGGATCCCCGGCGAGCTGCTCCATCGCCCGCGCGAGCGCGGGCACGTCGCGCGGGGGCACGAGCAGCCCATTCTCGCCCGGCAGGACGGTTTCGCGGCAGCCCGGCGTATCGGTGGTGATGATCGGGCGGCCGGTCGCCAGCGCTTCGAGGATCGTCCGCGGCAGCCCTTCGCGGTAATAGGTTGGCAACACGAACACGCTCGAACGGGCGAGATAGGGGCGCACTTCGCGGGTCGCGCCGAGATACTCGACCCCGCGCGCGCGCCACGCGTCGATCTCCTCGTCGGTAAATCCGGCGGGCCCCGGCTCCGGCGGGCCGAGGATCTGGAAG
>DATIGZ010000547.1:0-1539 GCA_035481255.1 Sphingomonas sp.
CCCGCCGCGGGCCTCACCGACTTCGGGGCGAGCCATGTGACGCTCAGGCCCGGCGCATGGTCGGCGCAGCGCCACTGGCATGCGGGCGAGGATGAGATGGTGGTGATGATCGCCGGAGAAGCGGTGCTGGTGGACGACAGCGGCGAAACATTGCTGCGCGCGGGCGACGTCGCCGCTTTCGCCATGAATGACGGCAACGGTCATGTGCTGCAGAATCGCGGCGATGCCGATTGCGTCTATGTGGCGATCGGCAAGCCGTCGGTCACCGATTGCCACTATCCCGATATCGACCTGCACCTGTTCCCCGGCGAGGGGTTCCGGCGCAAGGACGGGAGTGGGTTCTAGACGCCGTTCGGCGCCTGCTCGAACTGTTCGAGCACCCATTCCTCTTCCTGCGCGGCGGCGATCCAGTCCTGCATGAAGGGATGCTGGAGCACCGCCTGCATATAGGCCGGGGCGAAGCGCGCCACGGGAAGCGAGTAGGTGACGAAGCGGGTGACCACCGGTGCGAACATCACATCGGCGGCGCCGAACTGGCCGAACAGGAATTCGCCGTCGCCGCCGAAGCGCGCGCGGGCCTGCGCCCACAGCTCCATGATGCGCTGGATGTCGTGCATCACATCGTCGTCGGGCGTCTTGGGCTCATAGACCTGGCGGATGTTCATGCTGTGCTTGCGGCGCAGCGCGGCGAAGCCCGAGTGCATTTCCGCCGCCATCGACCTCGCCATCGCGCGCGCGGCGGGATCAGCGGGCCAGAATTTGTCGCCGCCCGACTTCTCGTTGAGATATTCGACGATGGCGAGGCTGTCCCACACCACGGCCTCGCCGTCCCACAGGATCGGCACCTTGCCCGACGACGGCGCGAACTCGTCGCCCTCCCGCCGCTTGTCCCAGTCCTGATCGTAGAGCGGGACCACCACTTCCTCGAACGGCAGGCCCGACAGCTTGCAGGCGAGCCAGCCGCGCATGGACCAGGAGGAATAGGCCTTGTTGCCGATGATGAGCTTGAGCATGGCCGGGGGATAGCGGCGGGGCGGGGCGGGGGCAACGCCGTTGGGCATCGCGCATGTTCGTTTCGACCAACTGCAACAGCGTTCGACCGGCCGCGTTGCGCGCGGTGGTTGCGTTCGAAACAATCCTGCCATGGATACCGCCGATCGCTTTTCACGCCGCACGCTGCTGGCCCTCGCCGCCATAGCGCGAGCGTGCCTCGGCCCAGAGCTCGACCAGACGGGCGAGATCCTGCGCCACATCCTCGTCGGGCGTCTTCGGCGCGTAGATCTGGCGGACGTTCATGCTGTGCTTGCGGCGCAGCGCCGCGAAGCTCGAATGCATCTCGGCGGCCATCGAGCGCGCCATCGCGCGCGCACCGATATCCTGCGGCCAGAAGCGCGCGTCGCCGGTCTTTTCGTTGAGATATTCGACGATGGCGAGGCTGTCCCACACCACGACCTCGCCGTCCCACAGGATCGGCACCTTGCCCGAAGACGGCGCGAACTCGTCCCCCTCGCGGCGCTGCTCCCAATCCTGATCGTAGAG
>DATIGZ010000548.1:0-7488 GCA_035481255.1 Sphingomonas sp.
GCCCGGTGCCGGCACTGGTGCGCGAAACGCACGAATGGGTGTTCGAGCGGCTGCCGACGGAACCGGACTAGGACGCGAAGTGGCGGAGCAGCCCGCCGCGGGACATCGCTTCGAACACCGTCTCATCCCCCGAATCGAGGATCTGATTCTCGGCAAGCCATGCTTCGGTCGCGTCGAGATCGGGTACGACATAATCGCGTAACCTGCGTCCGGTGCCGCGCAGTTGCTCGATCGTCGCGATGAGCGAACCGGTTTCGATCAGGCGCCTGGCGATCGTCAGAGTGTCGAGGCCGAGATGCTCGGCCAGCAGCCCGTTGCGGATCGCGGCGATGCGGCTGGCGATATGCTCGTCCGGCGCGGCAAGGGCAACGTCGCATTCCGTGTCGAGTCCGAGTGAGCGGTTATTGAAGTTGGACGAGCCGACCCGCAGTACGCGATCGTCCACCACCAGGATCTTGGCATGGACATAGATATCCTCGCCCGATGCCGTGACGGGGTGGTAGATGCGCAGGCGATCATGCGGATCGCGTTGCTTGAGTGCCTGGAACAGCCGCGCTCGGGCCGTGTCCATCGCCTGTTGCTCCAGCCAGCCATCGGCGCGAGCCGGATTGACGATCACGATCTCGGGCCCGTCGGGTTCGGAGAGGCGCCGCGCGATCGCTTCGGCGATCCGGCGCGAAGCGAAATACTGGCTTTCGGCATAGATGAAGCGACACGCCGAGGCGATCAGGTCGACATAGAGCTGCTCGATTTCGTGGATCGGCTTCGCATGTGGCATTTCCGGCTGGGTACGCGCGATGGCGAGTCGGACATCGGTGAAATCGGGGGTGAGGCAGACCGGCCAGCATTCATGCGCGCAATCGGGTGTCGCGGCCGGTGCGCCGCCGGCATGGTGCCAGCGATCGCGACATAGCGTACCCAGCGCGCGCGCCGCCGGTCCCTCGATCGCCGTGGTGGCGTCGTGCCAGGGCATATAGGGGGTGCCGTCGGGGTCGATCCGGGCCTCCGCGCCATCCGCGTGCGTGCGCGTGTCCCAGCGCGACAGCGTCATGTCGATGCCCCCGCAGAAGGCGAGGCAGTCGTCGATAACGACAATCTTCTGGTGATGCGAGGCGCCCGGGGGATGCGTGGAATCGAGTTTCAGGTGAACCTGGCTGCCGAACCGCCATTTAAGGAGGGTGCGGAACGTCTTGCCTCGGAACACCGATTTGAGCGCGCCGATGTCCCAGCGCAGAATGTAGACGTGAAGCTCGGGATTGCGACGGGTAAGCCAGGTGATGAAATCGCCGACTTCGCGCGGCGCTTCGGGATGGTCGGGGGGATCGTCGCGCGTCAGCAGGATACGCGCGTCGAAATCCCAGCCGATCAGCAGGATCTGCTTCCTGGCGGCAAGCATCGCCTGCCGCGCGGCGCGAAAATAGTCATCGGCATCGATAATCACCGACAGCTTCGAGGCATTCTCGACGCGCCAGCAATTGCGCTCTGGCGACAGCAACATTGAATCGCCGGTGCGATGTCTCATTCGGCGAGGGATAGCGCGGCGACAGCGCGACGTCACGCTGGGTTACTGGACTTTAGGGTCTTGGGTGCTAACGCGGCCCTATGTCAGGGGCAGGCGATCCGCACCCGCAAATGATGCCGATCCAGGCGGCATGGCAATGCGATCTGCGCGACGATTCGCTGACGTGGAGCGACGGGGTTTACGACCTGTTCGGGTTGCCGCGCGGAAGTCCGCTGGAGCGCGAGGCGATCGTGGCGATGTACCTGCCCGAGTCGCAAGTCGAATTGGCACGACTGCGCGGTGCGGCGGTCGCAGCGTGCGGGAGCTTCACATTCGAAGCGCAGATCCGCCGCGCCGACGGCGAGGTGCGCTGGATGCGCATCACCGCGGATGTCGTCACGGAAAATGGCGTGGCGCGCTATCTCTATGGCACCAAGATCGACGTCACCGACGAGATGACGGGCGGCGCCTAGAGGATTTCGCGGATCGCCTCGGGCGGACGGCCAAGGCGGACGCCCTTATCGGTTTCCACCAGCGGGCGCTCGATCAGGATCGGGTCGGCGGCCATCGCATCGAGGATCCCGTCATCGCTGGCATCCTTGAGCGGCTTGGCGCCGTCTTCCGACTTGCGCAGCCCGTCGCGGGGGGAGATCCCCGCCCTGGCATAGAGGCGCGCAAGTTCGTCGCGACCGGGCGGGGTCTTCAGATACTCGACGACGGTTACATCGGCGCCCGCATCGTTGAGGATCGCCAGCGCCTCACGCGATTTGGAACAGCGCGGGTTGTGATAAATGGTTGCCTTCATTGCGCTTCCCATTCGCCCAAGCGCGCCGGTGTCGCAAACAGTTTCGGACATCCCTCACAGAAACTGCTGCCTGTTTCCCCGCGCGCGGCGGCGGCGGCGGGGTTCCGCATCAGGCGTCGCAGCCGACGGTAGGAGGCGCCGTTCCAGATGCCGCGGAGCGATGTCTGGAAGACATTGCCCAGCGCGCGCGCATCGCCGCCGCTATATTGCTGGGCCTCGCGCCATTTACAGCAGGGCAGGACGTCGCCGTCATATTTGATGACGGTTCCGGTATAGGGCCAATGGCAATGCGGAATGAGCGAAATACCCTTTGGGGCCCCGGGATCGGAAGCGCCGAGATCGGTATCGACCGCGTTGTACAGATCGCCGTCGACGTCGAAATAAATCCCGTCGTAAGCCGAGAAAGTCTCCGCGCCCAGTGATCGCGCCAGCCGCTCGACTCGCTCGCCTTCATCCGCCGGATGATGTGGATGGCGCAGATACTGAACCTCGATCGCAGGGTGGGCGAGCCCGCGCGCCTGCTTCGCCTGCGCGATCCGCCGGAGATTCTCCAGCACCCATTCGAGCCGTCCGCGAACGCGGGTGACGCCGTATATCTCCTGTGTCGCGCCATCGACCGTGATGCTGAGATGGGTGAGACCGGATTCGACGATCGCTGCGATTTTCGCGTCCGTCAGCCGGTAGCTGAGGTGCGTGGACGCGTGGGTGGAAAGTCCGGCATCACTTGCGATCCGGACCATCTCGGAAAAATCCGGATGAGTCAGCGGATCTCCATAATAATAGAGACTTACGGCCAGAGTATGCCGATGAATCTCATCGATAATCGCGGTGAATTGCTCACATGTCATGCGCTGGCGGACGTGGAAGGACTGGCTGTCGAGCAGCGGGCGATTGCGGCCGGCGGGGTTGGCGTGAAGGCAGGCGGGACAGGCCAGCGCGCAGACCGGCGAGATGTCGATCTTGACCATCGGCGGAAGCATACCCGACCGTTCGCGCTGCAACGCCAGCGCCCCGCCCGATTTCACGAGGTTGATCAGAGCGGACCACGATATCGACCGGCGCAGCCATGCTAGCCGACGGCGGACCTGACGCGCGGTGCCGAGAACCGTCATACCCGAACCCTAGTCTTGGTACCCGATAGCGGCAACGCCAGCGGGCGGACGATTCCGGGGTACGCTGAAAGCGCGGCACCGCCTCCGTTCCCGCTCGGCGAGGTTTCCGGCATGGCGCGCCTCCCCGAACCGGGGCAGGGTGCATGCCAGGTCGGGCGCGCAGGTTCGACACGGGGAGACGGCGGGATGACCGAAAAGCGGGTGTGCTTCGATTTCGAGGTGAGCTTCACCAATGGTGGCGGAGTGCAGGGGCAGGATTTCCGGCTGGATATCGAGGGCGACGATATCGATGACACCGAACTCGCCCGCTATGTGATCAGCGACCTGCGGCTGCTGATGGTGGGCGAAGTGCGCATTCTCAACAAGCGGATCATCGAGGAAAGGCACAAACGCGGGGAACTGGCGCAAACTCCAGCGGCCAGTCCCGGCCAGCGGCTCATCGACCTGAGCCATGTGATCGAGGCCGGGATGATCACGTATAAGGGCCTGCCCGCGCCGCTGATCTGCGACCATCTGTCGCGCGAAGCGTCCCGCTCGGTCTATGCCAAGGGGACCGAGTTCCAGATCGACCGGATCGAGATGGTCGGGAACACCGGCACCTATCTCGACACCCCCTATCATCGCTATGCCGACGGGCACGATCTTGCGGACCTGCCGCTGGCGCGCGTGGCGGACTGCGAGGGCCTCGTCGTGCGAGTCGAGGGGGCTGCGGACCGGGCGATCGACTGGGTCGCGTTCGCGGCACAGGATGTGCGCGACAAGGCGGTGCTGGTGCATACGGGATGGGACCGGCACTGGCGTACTGACCAGTATTTCGAGGGGCATCCACACCTTACCGAAGCCGCCGCGGTCTATCTTCGCGATCAGGGCGCGCGGCTGGTCGGGATCGATTCGTTCAATATCGACGATGTGACGGGCAACACGCGGCCGGTCCATAGCGTGCTGCTCGGCGCCGGCATCCCGATCGTTGAGCATATGACGCGGCTGGGCGATCTGCCCGCGAGCGGCTTCCGCTTCTCGGCAGTGCCTCCGAAAGTGCGGCACATGGGGACCTTTCCGGTGCGGCCCTGGGCTATTCTTCCCGGTTGAGCGATCGCGCCAATTTGAGTGATGCCGATCGTTACGCCCCCGTCTATACAGAGGTGCGCGTGTTGCGAGTTCCTGCTTCTGGGGTGAAGTCCTGCCGATGACGGCGGGAGGGGGAAGGGATGACCGCGCGTTCCATGATATTGACGTTGGCCGTCAGCCTGCCGCTTGCGGGCTGCGCCCCGTCCGCGCCGGCGTTGAGCGGCAATATCGGTGCGATCCGATCGGGCGCCGCACAGACCCGAACCGAGTCCGCCGGTGCCTTTGCCGCGATCAACACGACTGGCCGGGACAGCGCGATCGAAGGGTTGCTCGACGACAACGCCGCGCCGAGCGATGACGCGCTGGCCCCGCTGATCACGCGCGATACCGCGGCGCGATGGAATGCCGCGTTCGACCAGATCGATGCCTATCTGGCGGGTCTTCAGGATCTGACCGACACGCACCGTTCGGACGAGGCCTATGCGCGTCTGGCCGGGATTGGCAGCGCGTTGCAGAGCGGCGTGCTTCACGCGAGGCTGCCACGAGACTCATCGAGTGCCTTCACCGCGTTCGGGGCCGCGATTCAGGCCGGTGCGGAGCGCAAGGCGCAATCGATCATGCGCGAGACGGACCCGGCCTTTCAGCTATTGGTGCGCGGGATGGGCGATCTGGTTGCGGGACCTGGCCGCGGGACATTGTCGGGGATTGTCGAGAGCCAGTGGCGCGAACGGCTGGATGGCATCGCCGCCGACGAATATGGCAATGTGAAGCAGGGCACGCGCGATCAGCGGCGAGCGGTGATCATCGACTACGGCAAGGCGCTCGATGCGCGGGATGCGCAACTCTACGCGCTGGCTAGTTTGCGCGACAGCCTGTTCGCGCTGGCCGAAGCGCATGGCGCGGCAGCGAAGAGCAGGGATGGCGCGACGCTCTACTGGATCGAGCAGATCGACCAGAGGCTCGCAAAGGCGCGCGCGAGCGTGCAGGAGGCGCGATAATGCCCGATAGCAGCATCGACCAGATCGTCACCGAACTGGAGGGGATCCGCGACGCGGTTCAGGCGCGCCGTCTCGACGCGAGCGATGCGGACGAGCGGCAGCGGCTGGGCGCGGAGTACCGCAAGGTCAACGCGCGGATCGTGAAGCTTCAGGCGACGGCATTCGCCGCGGGAACCGAGGCGTTGGGCAGCCAGGTCGCGTCGATCCGGAGCGCGGGGAACGAGATCAAGGCGGCGGCGAAGCGGATCGACGCGATCAACGACGTGCTGCACGGCATCGCCGGCGTACTCGGCGTCGTCGATTCGATCCTCAGGATCGCGGCGCGCGCCTGACCTCAGCCCTTGCCCTCTTCGCGCGCCAGCCACTCTTCGAGCCACTTGATCGTATAGTCGCCCTGCTGGAACTGCGGGTCGTCGAGCAGCGCCTGATGCAGCGGGATGGTCGTCTTCATGCCGTCGCCCTCGATCACGAACTCTTCGAGCGCACGGCGCAGGCGGCGAAGCGCGCCCTGTCGGGTGGTGCCATAGACGATCAGCTTGGCGATCATGCTGTCGTAGTAGGGCGGCACCTTGTAGCCCGAATAGAGGCCGCTATCGACGCGGACGTTCATGCCGCCCGGCGCGTGATACTGGCTCACCCGGCCCGGCGAGGGGGCGAAGGTGCGGGGATCTTCCGCGTTGATACGGCATTCGATCGCATGGCCGCGGAACTGGACGTCCTGCTGGCGCAGGGTCAGCGGATGGCCCTCGGCGATGCGGATCTGCTCGCGCACGAGGTCGAGGCCGGTGATCGCTTCGGTCACCGGATGCTCGACCTGAAGCCGGGTGTTCATCTCGATGAAGTAGAACTCGCCATTTTCCCACAGGAACTCGATCGTCCCCGCGCCGCGATAGCCCATATCGGCCATCGCCTTGGCGCAGATGTTACCGATGCGGTCGCGCTCTTCGGTTGAGAGGACCGGGGAGGGCGCTTCCTCGAGAACCTTCTGGTGGCGGCGCTGGAGCGAGCAGTCGCGCTCACCCAGGTGGATGGCATTGCCGTTGCCGTCGCCGAACACCTGAATCTCGATATGGCGCGGATTGCCGAGATACTTCTCGAGATAGACGGTGGCGTCGCCGAACGCGGCTTTTGCCTCACTGCCGGCCTGCTGCATCAGCGTTTCGAACTGGTCGGGGTCGGTGCAGACCTTCATCCCGCGCCCGCCGCCGCCCGAGGCAGCCTTGATGATCACGGGATAACCGATCTCGGCGGCGATCTTCTTCGCCTCGGTCACGTCGCTGATCGCGCCGTCGGAACCCGGAACGAGCGGCAGGCCGAGCGCGCCGGCGGTGCGCTTCGCTTCCACCTTGTCGCCCATCACCCGGATATGCTCGGGCTTCGGGCCGACGAAGATCAGGTTATGCAGCTCGACGATCTCGGCGAACTTTGCGTTCTCCGAGAGGAAGCCATAGCCCGGATGGATCGCGTCCGCGCCCGAGATTTCGGCGGCGGAGATGATGTTGGGGATGTTGAGGTACGAATCGGCCGCCGCGGGCGGGCCGATGCACACCGCCTGATCGGCGAGGCGGACGTGCATCGCGTCGGCGTCGGCGGTCGAGTGCACCGCGACCGTCTTGATGCCCATTTCATGGCATGCGCGATGGATGCGCAAAGCGATCTCGCCGCGATTGGCGATCAGGAGCTTTTTGATTTCCGGCAAGGTGGCTTACTCGACGACCACGAGCGGCTGGTCGAACTCGACCGGCTGGCCGTTCTCGATCAGGATCGCCTTGACGGTGCCGCCATGCGGCGCGGCGATCGGGTTCATCACCTTCATCGCCTCGACGATCACCAGCGTGTCGCCGGCCTTGATCTGACTGCCTACCGCGATGAACGGCTTGGCGCCCGGTTCGGCGGCGAGATAGGCGGTGCCGACCATCGGCGACTTGACCGCATTCTCATGCGCCGGGGTGATCGCGGCCGGATCGGAGGGCATCGACGCCGGTGCCGCGGCCGGCGCGGCGG
>DATIGZ010000549.1:0-14396 GCA_035481255.1 Sphingomonas sp.
CTTGCGCATGACGCGCACGGCCACCCGCGTGCCGTCTCGCGCGGCTTCCTCGGGAAATGGGTTGGCGGCGGCCAGGCGGCGCCACTGCGCGGCGGTGGTGACGATCGTGTCGATATGCCGGCCAAAGCGTTGGGCGAAGGCCGTTTCGAGCTTGTCTTCAAGCTGCCCGATCGTCGCGCCATCGCTGTCGAACAGCGCGTTGCCCGTCGCGATCAGCGTACGCGGGCGTTCAAGTCCGATGCTCTCCATCATCTCGCGCCACTCGGCCATCACCAGCCGCCGCCGGTCGCCGATCGAGATGCTATGGAGGAGGGCGATATGCGACGTCACGGTCACGCTCGGTCCGGGCCGCAAAAGAGATGGCCGCGGAGTCCGGTCGGACGCCGCGGCCATTTGCCCCTCTGCGTGAGTTTCGTTGTCAGGCGACCGCGCTGACCGGCGCCGCGACTTCGTCGGCGTCGCGCAGCACATAGCCGCGGCCCCAGACGGTCTCGATATAGTTCTCGCCGTCGCACGCCATGCTGAGCTTCTTGCGCAGCTTGCAGATGAAGACGTCGATGATCTTGAGTTCTGGCTCGTCCATCCCGCCATAGAGGTGGTTGAGGAACATTTCCTTGGTGAGCGTCGTGCCCTTGCGGAGCGAAAGCAGCTCCAGCATCGCATATTCCTTGCCGGTCAGGTGGACGCGGGCGCCGTCGACCTCGACGGTCTTGGCGTCGAGATTCACCGCCAGCTTGCCGGTGCGGATGACCGACTGCGAATGGCCCTTCGAGCGGCGGACGACGGCATGGATGCGCGCGACCAGCTCTTCGCGGTGGAACGGCTTGGTGACATAGTCGTCCGCGCCGAAGCCGAACGAGCGCACCTTGCTGTCCATCTCGCTGATGCCCGAGAGGATCAGGACCGGGGTCTGGACACGGGCGACGCGCAATTTCTTGAGAACGTCGTAACCGTGCATGTCCGGCAGATTCAGATCGAGCAGGATGATATCGTAATCATACAGCTTGCCCAGATCGAGGCCTTCCTCGCCCAGATCGGTCGTGTAGACATTGAACCCTTCGGTCGAGAGCATGAGCTCAATCGCCTTGGCGGTCGTCGGCTCGTCTTCGATCAGCAGCACGCGCATTGACGGGTTCCCCCTGTGCCGGTTGCGCAGCCCCCTGTGACCCGCAACGCGACTGATTCATTAACCTAAACAGGTCTGAAGGCAAAAGGTTAATTTTGTGCTAACCCGCAGGAATCCACGAGTCGCGGCGAATCCGGATGGTTTCGGAGGGCGATCGGTGAGAGCTTGGCGGGGCGCCACGGCGTTATTTTGACGCGACGGGCTGCCCATACCCCCAGTCTATAGGCTTCATTCTTTTTTTGCGTTTGCCGACCAAGAGCAGGCATGGTTAGTTTCGCCATTTCCGGGGTGGTCACGCGATAACGCGGGCCGGGACATTCAGGGGGTCAGTATGAAGATCAAAGCCGCGCTTCTCGTCTCGGTTTGCGCGCTCGCGCAACCCGCCTTCGCGCAGGACGCCCCCGCACCGACGACCACGGCCGCGCAGGAACCGGAGCGTGACGGCGAAGTGCTGATCACCGGCACGCGCATCCGTCGCGACGGCTATCAGGCGCCGACCCCGGTCACGGTCCTGAACCTCGAGGACATTCAGAACACCTCGCCGTCGAACAACATCGCCGATTTCGTCAACCAGATGCCGTCGCTCGCCGGATCGACGCAGCCGTCCAACTCGCGCCTCAACCTGTCGAGCGGGCAGGCCGGCATCAACGCGCTGAACCTGCGCAACATGGGTGAGACGCGCACGCTGGTGCTGGTCAACGGTCGCCGCTCGGTCGGTTCGACCATCACCGGGCTGGTCGACGTCAACACCATTCCGCAGGCGCTGATCAAGCAGGTCGAGGTCGTCACCGGCGGCGCGTCGGCCGCATACGGCTCGGACGCGGTGGCGGGCGTGGTCAACTTCATCCTCGACAACAAATATGAGGGCATCAAGGTCAACGCCGACGTCGGCGTGACCGAGGAAGGCGACGGCTTCAACTATTCGATCGGCGTCGCCGGCGGCTGGTCGTTCGCCGGCGGGCGCGGTCACCTGCTGGTCAGCGGCGAGGTCGCGCAGCGCGACGGCATCTTCGAGGTGGACCGGGACTGGAACCACACCGGCTATGTGCGGATCCAGGATCCGAACTGGGTGTCGGGCGTCAGCACCACGCCGCGCTATCTGATCCGCCGTCAGGTCGGCGCCGCGAACTCGACCCCGGGCAGCATGATCCTGAACTCGTCGGGCGGCACGGCCAACCGTCTGCGCGGCATCTATTTCGGCCAGGGCGGCCAGGTGAACCAGTATCAATATGGCGCGCTGAGCTTCCCGCTGGCGACCGGCGCGTCGCCGCCCACCCTGACGCAGGGCGGGAGCTGGCAGGTCAACGATTCCGGCCGGCGCATCGGCCTTGATCCGGAAGACCGGCGTTACGGCGTGTTCGCGCGCCTGAGCTATGAGATCGCCGACGGCGTCGAACTGTTCGCCGAGGGTTCGTACAACCGGCAGCGGATCGTGTTCAACGCCGGTCCGAACCTGGCGTCGACGACCACCGCGTTCAGCGCCGCCAATGTCGGCCGCGGCGCCGCGGGCGCGAGCACGCTGGCGGCGGACAACGCGTATCTGATCCAGGCGCTCGGCGCCGCGCAGCTTGCCGGCATCACCGGCGTGACGATCGGCACGACCGCGGCCGACCTGCCGTTCCGCGGCGTCAACAACGAGCGTAAGGTGCAGCGTTACCTGCTGGGCGTCGAAGGCCAGTTCGAGGCGTTCGGCAAATCGGCGCGCTGGGATATCTTCGGGCAGTACGGCCGCGCCGAAATGCACGAAGAGCTGACCAACATCATGCACACGCAGCGCACCGCGAGCGCGGTGGACGCGGTGTTCGCGCAGGCGGGCAATCCGGGCGGCTATGCCGTCGGCTCGATCCAGTGCCGCATCAACGTCGATGCCGATCTGACCAACAACGATCCGAATTGCCGTCCGCTCAACCGCCTTGGCATCGGCGTCGCCGATCCCGCGGCGATCAAGTACATCCTGGGCAACCCCTATCGCGACGAGGTCGCCGAGCAGATCGTGTTCGGCGCGAACCTGTCGCTGACTCCGTTCTCCACCTGGGCCGGCGATGTCAGCCTCGCCGTGGGCGCGGAATATCGCGAAGAGAAGATCAGCGGCTATGTGCCCGCCCAGTTCCAGCCGGCCATCACCCCCAATCCGGGCGGCGGTATCACGACGCTGAATACCTGGTCGGTGGGCAACTATCTGCCGAGCGACGGCAGCTACAACGTCAAGGAAGCCTATCTCGAGGCGGTGGTTCCGCTGGGCTTCGGCCTTGAGCTGAACGGCGCGGTGCGCGCGACCGATTACTCGACCTCGGGCTATGTCACGACCTGGAAGGCCGGCGCGACCTGGCAGCCGATCGAGGACATCCGCCTGCGCGTGACGCGTTCGCGCGATATCCGCGCGCCCAACCTGAACGAGCTGTATCAGGCGGGATCGTCGAACACCGACGCGGTCAGCAACCCGTGGGGTGCGGGCAGCGGTCCCAACGGCGGCAACTATGGTTCGAGCATCTCCTATTCGCAGCTGAGCCTCGGCAACCCGAGCCTGAGCGCGGAAAAGGCGGATTCGTGGAATATCGGCGGCGTCTTCTCGCCGCGCTTCGTGCCCGGCTTCAATCTGGCGGTCGATTATTTCCGCATCGACCTGAGCGATGCGATCGACACGCTGTCCGCGCAGGACATCGTCAACCGCTGCTTCGACGGACGTGCGGAGTATTGCGCGGCGATCACGCAGGATCCGAACAGCGCTTCGCGTATCCTGATCCGCAACCAGCCGTTCAACTTCGCGAAGCGGATCGCGCGCGGCATCGACTTCGATGCCTCCTACCGTCTGCCGCTGAGCAACATCTTCGGCAACGCCGAGGGTAATCTCACGCTGCGCGGCCTGGCCACGCGCTATATCGAGAACATCGTCGATACCGGCATTCCGGGCGTGGTGCCGCTCAACAGCGTGGGTTCCAATGGCGGCCAGTATACGACGCCGACCTGGATCTTCCGCGGCAGCCTGAGCTACGACACGCCCGGCTTCTCGGTCACCACCACCGCGCGCGGGGTGAGCGCCGGCAAGTATCTGGCCAACGCGGTCGAATGTCAGACCGGCTGTCCGGTGACGACCACGACGTCGACCTACCAGACCTATGACGACATGAACGTCTCGGGCACCTTCTATGTCGACCTCAACCTGACCAAGAAGATCGAGATCGCGGGCGAGGGCGTGGGCGAGGTGTTCTTCAACGTCACCAACCTGTTCAACCGCTGGCCGCTGCTGCTTCCGGAAACGGGTCTGGCTGCGAACAGCACCTATTCGGATCTGCTGGGCCGCCGCTTCCGTATCGGCGTGCGCTTCAAGACCAACTGATCGCAAGCACAGGAAAGAAGGCCGGTCCGCGGATGCGCGGGCCGGCCTTTTTCCATGCGCGGGCGGCGGAGCCGGTCAGCGGGCGCGTTCGGCCTCGACCTTGCTGCAGATGTTGCGGAAGCGGTGCGAGAGATAGTCGATCACCAGCTCGACCCGCGCCGGGCGCAGCGTGCTGGGCGGGGTGAGCAGATGGAGCGCGATGTTCATCGGCGACCAGCCCTGCAGGATCTCGACCACGCTGCCTGAAGCCAGTTCGTCGCTGATGATGAAATCGGGCAGGCGGGCGATGCCGAGGCCGGCGCGCAGGGCGGGGAGCATCGCGTCGCCATTGTCGGTGATCAGCGGCCCGGCGGGGCGCACCGCCGCCTCCTCGCCATCCGCCTTGCGGAAATGCCAAGCGCCGATCGCGTTGGCGTAGAGGAAGCAGGCGTGGTGGGCGAGATCCGCGGGGTGGCGCGGGGTGCCGTGCTTTTCCAGATAAGATGGCGCCGCGACCACGCGCGCGGTGATCGGCGCGAGGCGGCGGGCGCGGAGCGAGCTGTCGGGCAGATCGGCGATGCGCAACGCGATGTCGAACCCGTCGGCGACGATGTCGACGCGCGCATCGGACAGACGCAGATCGATCTCGATCCCCGGATGTTCGGCGAGCAGGTCGGCGATCGCGTCGGCGACGAAACGGATGCCGAAGGTGATCGGCGCGGCGATGCGGACGAGGCCCGAGGGTGCCTTGGCGGATTCGAGCGCGGCTTCCTCGGCCTGCTGCGCTTCGGCGAGGATACGCCCGGCGCGCTCGGCAAGGGCGTTGCCGCTGTCGGTGAGGGTCAACCGGCGCGAGGTGCGGTGGAACAGCGCGGTGCCGAGCTGTGCTTCGAGCCGGGCGATCGCCTTGGACACGGTCGCCTTGGACACGCCGATCGCCTCGGCGGCGCCGCTGAACGAGCGATGCTCAACTACGCAGGCGAAGATCGCCCAGGCTTCGAAATCGGGTAGGCGCAAGGTCGATCTCCGGGCATTTCGCGAAACGATCAGTTTCGGACGTTTCCATTTACGCACTGATCGCAGAGCCTATCTTGGGCGTCAACAAGGAGGCACACATGATCGAGAAACGTTCGTTCGACAGCCTGGGCCATGCCGATCACGGGTGGCTCAACGCGCGTCATCACTTCAGCTTCGCCAACTATTACGACCCCGACCGGATGGGCTGGGGAGCGATCCGCGTCTGGAACGACGACGAGATCGCACCGAATAGCGGCTTCCCGGCGCACCCGCACAAGGACATGGAGATCATCACCTATGTCCGGAAGGGCGCGATCACGCATCAGGACTCGATGGGCAACACCGGCCGCACCGCGGCGGGCGACGTCCAGGTGATGAGCGCCGGCACCGGGGTTCGTCACGCCGAGTATAATCTCGAGCCGGAAACGACCACGATCTTCCAGATCTGGATCATGCCGCGGGCCGATGGCGGAGCCCCCAGCTGGGGCGCCAAGCCGTTCCCCAAGGGCGACCGGTCGGGCCGGTTCGTGACGCTCGCTTCGGGTTTCGAGGGTGACGAGGACGCGCTGCCGATCCGCGCCGATGCCCGGGTGCTGGGCGCAACGATCAAGGCGGGCGAAAGCCTGACGCACACGGTGGGTGAGGGGCGCTACGCCTATCTCGTCCCCGCGGCGGGCAAGATCGAGATCGACGGCAAGCCGTTCGATGCCCGTGACGGCGCCGCCCTGACCGGCGGCCAGACCGTGACGATCAAGGCGATCGAAGACGCCGAGATCGTTCTGGTCGACGCCGACTGACAAGACCCCCCGGAGCGGTCCGCATTCCTCCCCCTCCCAAAGCGGGCCGCTCCACCCCTTTTCTCTACGACCCCATCTCAGCAGGAGACACGCAAATGGCCAAGGTTCTGGTCCTTTATTACTCGTCCTATGGACATATCGAGCAGATGGCGGACGCCGTCGCCGAGGGCGCCCGCGGCGCCGGCGCGCAAGTGGATATTCTGCGCGTGCCCGAGACCGCGCCCGAAGCAGTGGTCAAGGCCGCGCACTTCAAGACCGACAGCGCGCATCCGGTGATTTCCGGCCCCGACGTGCTCAAGGACTATGACGCGATCATCGTCGGCACGCCGACCCGGTTCGGGCGGATGTCGAGCCAGATGGCGAGTTTTTGGGACACCGCGGGCGGCCTGTGGGCGTCGGGCGCGCTGCATGGTAAGGTGGGCGGTGCCTTCACCTCCAGCGCGACGCAGCATGGCGGCAACGAGACGACCTTGTTCAACATCATCACCAACCTGCTTCACTTCGGCCTGACCATCGTCGGTCTCGACTATGGCCATACCGACCAGATGAAGGTCGACGAGGTGCTGGGCGGCGCGCCCTATGGCGCGACCACGGTGGCGGCCGGCGACGGCAGCCGTCAGCCGAGCGAGATCGACCTGAACGGCGCGCGCTATCAGGGCCGCCGCATCGCCGAAGTCGCGGCGAAGCTGAGCGCCTGAGGCTAGGGTCCAAACTCGATCAGGACGTGGAGCATGATGACGATTTGCGGGTTCGTGGATAGGAACGGTGGCGAAGGCGGGCCGGTTGGCCCGTCGAGGTGCCGTGACGCAGCCACGGGCCTGCAAATCGTCACCCCGAAGGGGCAGGGCGAAAACGCTCCCCGGACTGCGTTGGCCGCTCGTCGGCTAGACACCGCTAGCCGCCTTCGCGACCGCCTTGCCGGGAAACGTTTTCGCCACTGTCATGCCCACGTCCTGATCGAGTTTGGACCCTAATCATGGCGCGCCAGCCCGCTTTGTTCGTATCGCACGGCTCGCCGATGATCATGTTCGAGCCCAGCCCGGCGCGGGAATTCCTCGCCGGGCTGGCCGGACAGGTCGAGCGGCCCGACGCGATCGTGATGGTCTCCGCGCATCACGACATGGCGGAGGCGGTGGTGACCTCAATCGAGGCGCCGGCGACGATCCACGATTTCGGCGGCTTTCCGCAGAAGCTGTTCGACCTGCGCTATCCGGCCAAGGGCGATCCGAAGCTGGCGGCGGAGGTCGCGGCGCTGGTGGAGGGGGCGGGGATTCCCGCCTTCCTCGACCCCGGGCGCGGCCTCGATCATGGCGCGTGGGTGCCACTGATGCTGGCATGGCCCGAGGCCGACGTGCCGGTGGTGCAGCTGTCGATCAGCAGCACGCACGCGCCGGAGTGGCACTATCGCGTCGGACAGGCGCTGGCGCCGCTGCGCGAGCGCAACATCCTGATCATCGGATCGGGCAGCCTGACGCACAATCTGCGCGCGATCTTCGCCGAGGGACGCGATCATGACGCGGCGGTGCCCGACTGGGTCTCTGCCTTTGCCGACTGGATGAAGGCGCGGATCGACGCGGGCGACACCGATGCGGTGCTGAGCGCGGTCGAGCGCGCGCCGTTCGGCCAGCGGAACCACCCGACGATGGATCATATCCTGCCGCTGTTCACCGCGATGGGGGCGGGCGGTGCCTCCGCCGAGCGGCTGCATCACAGCTACACCTATGGCGTGCTGGCCATGGACGCCTATCGCTTCGGCTGAAGGCTGGCGCATCCCGCCTTCCGGTGGCAAGGCGGGCACATGATCCAGGACCATGTTCTCTTTATCGACGGTGAGGCAATCATCATCGACAAGCCCGCCGGGCTGCCGGTCGATCCGCCGCGCGACGGATCGATCAGCCTCGAGAACTATCTGGGCAATCTGACCTTTGGCTTTCAACGCTGGCCGACCGCGGTGCACCGGCTGGACCGCGATACCAGCGGCTGCCTGCTGCTCGCGCGCAACCCCAAGGCGCATGCGCGATTCCAGCAGGCGTTCGAGGCGGGGGCGGTGACCAAGCGCTATCTCGCGGTGATCGACGGGGTGCCGGAGGAGCCGTCCGGGCTGATCGACCTGCCGCTGATCAAGGTATCGAGCGCGGGGCGCGGCTGGCGGATGACCGGTGATCCGAAAGGCAAGGCGGCGCGGACGCGCTGGCGGGTGCTCGACGCGAAGGACGGGCGCGCGTTCGTCGCCTTCTATCCCGAGACCGGACGCACGCATCAGATCCGAGTTCATGCCGCCGAAGGGCTGGGCATCCCGATCACCGGCGATCCCGTCTACGGCGTCGCGGGCGGGCGCACGATGATGCTCCACGCCGCGCAACTCACCGTGCCGCGGCCGGGCAAGCCCGATGTCCATGCCGAGGCGCCGACGCCGGAACGCTTCAAGGCGATGGGCTTTGGTGGCGGGAGCGCCGAAGCAGGCGCCGAAACCGGCGATGCCTGATCTGCCCGAGGCGGCGATCGTCGAGGAGAAGTTCCTCGCGGCGTCGGGGCCGGGCGGTCAGAACGTCAACAAGGTCGCGACCGCGGTGCAGCTGCGCGTCGACGTGTTCCGGCTCGGCCTGCCGCCTTATGCCTATGCCAAGTTCAAGGAACTCGCCGGGAGCCGGATGACGGCCGGGGGCGAGCTGGTGATTACCGCGCGTAAGTTCCGGACGCAGGAGGCCAACCGGCAGGACGCGCGCGAACGCGTGATCGAACTCATCACCAGGGCGTATGAACGCGACGCCCGGCGGGTGAAGACCAAGCCGAGCAAGGCGGCGAAGGCGCGGCGGGTGGACGAGAAGAAGGGGCGCGCGCAGATCAAGGCCGGACGCGGCAAGGTGCGGATCGAATGAGCGATCGGGCCGAAGCGGTGATGGCGGCTCTGGAAGCCGAAGGATCGGCGAAGACCCGTGAAGAGATGGGGCCGCGCTTCGGCATCGTCACCGCCGACCGGGTGTTCGGCGTTCCGATGGCGCGGATGCAGGCGGTGGCCAAACCGCTGGGCAAGGACCATGACCTCGCCGCCGCCTTGTGGGCGACGCGGGTCTATGAGGGGCGCATGACCGCCTTCCTGATCGACGATCCCGCGCTGGTGACGCACGCGCAGATGGACGCGTGGCGCGGCGAGTTCGACAATTGGGCGGTGACCGATACCGCCTGCTTCAAGCTGTTCGACAAGGTCGAGGGCGCGGCCGCGATGGTCGAGCCGTGGACACGGCTCAACGATGAGATGGGGCGCCGCGCGGGGTTCGCGCTGCTCGCCTGCCTGGCGCTGCACGGGCGGCCGGGGGATTTCGTGCGCGGCCTCGCGCTGATCGAGGGGGCGGCGAGCGACGAGCGCAACTTCGTCAAGAAGGGCGCCAACTGGGCGCTGCGCGCGATCGGGAGCAAGAAGGATCCGGCCTTGCGCGCGGCGGCGCGTGATCTGGCGGCGAAGCTTGCGGCGTCGGACGATCGCACCGCGCGCTGGAACGGCAGGGACGCGCTGCGCGCCTTCGCCAGGGCGGACGCCAAGGGCACCGCGCGCTAGCTCGCGCGTTGGAGCGGGATGCGCCCGTTCGTCATCGCCTTGCCCGCAATCCTCGCCGCCTGCTCGCAGGAAGCCACACCGCCACCGCCGGCCGATGCGGTCGAGCGGCCCACCGCGCCGGATCGCGCCGCGCCCTTGCCGACACCGGCGGCATCGCCGTCGGCGAGCCCGGCGGGCATGATTCCCGAGGCGTTTCGCGGCGAGTGGAACCGGGTGACCGCCGATTGCGGCACCGCCCGCAACGACAGCCGGCTGCGGATCGAAGCGAAGCAGGTGCGTTTTCACGAGAGCAGCGGCGAAGTGCTGACGGTGCGGGAGGACGGTCGGACGATCGCGGTCCGCGCGCGCTACACCGGCGAAGGCGAGACATGGGAGGATGAGCGGCGCTTCACGCTGTCGGCCGACGGGAAGACGTTAAGCGCGGATGGCATGGACCGGATGCGCTGCCCCTGATCCCTTGCGCATGGCGGCGCGCCGGGCCACTTGGGCGGTCATGTACAGCTTCGACATCGCGGCCGGATCCAAGGCCGAGCTTTACCGTGACCTGCTGGCCGCGCTCGACGCGCTGACCGCCGGGGAGGAGGACGCCATCGCCAACATGGCCAACGCGGCATCGCTGATCTGGCAGTACCTGCCCGACCTCAACTGGGCGGGTTTCTATCGCAATGTCGGCGGCGAGCTGGTGCTCGGCCCGTTCCAGGGCAAGGCGGCGTGCATCCGCATCCCGTTCGGCAAGGGCGTGTGCGGCGCGGCGGCGGCGAGCGGCGAGACGCAGCTGATCGAGGACGTCCATGCCTTTCCCGGCCACATCGCCTGCGACGCGGCGAGCAACGCCGAGCTGGTCGTGCCGATTTCGCATGAGGGCAGGCTGATTGGGGTGCTCGACCTCGACAGCCCGATGCGGGGGCGGTTCGACGCCGAGGACGCGGCGGGATGCGAGGCGCTGGTGGCGCTGCTGGGGCCGCGGATCGCGGGCTAGAAGCCGGCCGGAAAGCCCTGACCCGATTCGGGACTTTCTTAACCACAGCCCGGAGTTGGTTGCGGCTTAACGAAAATGTTAAGAAAGGGTGAAGAATCGCGTCTTCACCCGATGGAGCGCGCGAGTCCGCAAAGGAGTTGCCGCCAGCATGCGTACCGCCACCCTGATCGCCACCGCCCTGGGCGGTCTTTCGCTCGCGATGCCTTCGCAGGCGCAGCAGGCCGGCCCGGCGCCGGTCGTGGTGGCGCCCGCGGGGGCGATGCCGGCGCAGCACGCGCCGCAGCGCCCCGGCTGGCGTCCGGGCACGCCGCGGCCGGGCGGCTGGCAGCCGGCACGTCCCCCGCAGGGCGGGTGGAAGCCGACCACGCCGCGTCCCGGCAACTGGCAGCCGTCGCGGCCCGGCCGCTGGGGGCAGCGGATCGACGGGCGCTGGCACGCCGGATGGAAGGCGCCGGGCGGCTGGGGCGCCTATCGCCGCCCGGTGCGCGGCTGGACGCTGCCGAGTTACTGGATCGGCAGCGGCTTCTGGATCAGCGACTGGTCGAGCTGGGGGCTGAGCCGTCCGGCGGCGGGCTATGACTGGGTCCGCTATTATGACGACGCGGTGCTGGTCGATCGCCGCGGCAAGGTGTGGGATTCGGTGAGCGGTCTCGACTGGGATCGTGATGGTCACGGCTATGACGAGGACGAGCGCGACGACGGCTATTATGCCGGGCGCGACGAGGATCGCGGCTATGGCGCCGACTATGCCGCGCCCGCCTATGACGAATCCGAATATGACCGCGACGTGCGTATCGGACACCATGACCGCCGGGAATATCGCGAGCGCCGCGAGTATCGCCGTGAGCATGCGCGGCCGTTGCGCTGCATCGCCCATTGCTATGGGACGAGCGTCCATGCCTATGGCGCGAGCGGCTATTATTACGGCGCACCGACCACGACCACGATCGTGATCCAGTCGGCGCCCGTGGTGACAAAGACCGTGGTGACCGAAGAGGTCGTCTATTCGACGCCGCGCCGGGTCGTGCGTCGCGTGCCGAGCAAGACGACGCTGTACCGGGCGCCCTCCAAGAAACTCTATCGCGCGCCGGCCAAGGGCCGTTGAGGCGCTGCCCGCTGCCGCTTCCGGGGGGAAAGCGGTGGCGGGCTGACCCCTTCAGCGCGGCGGGCGCGTGCCGAAGGTGACGATGCTCTCGCTACCGTCCGCGGCGACCGCCGAAACGCCGACGAAATGATCGTCGACCGGGACATCCTTGAGCACCGTCTCGGTCCGTCCGGCGACGCCGCGCACGTCGGTCCAGTCCTGCATGTCGTTGCGCCGCCAATGGACGCGATAGCCCCTGGCGCCGGCGACCGGATTCCACTTCACCTTGATGTCGTGCGACAGTGCGCCGTCGAGCACGACACCTGACGGCGCGTCCGGCGCGTTGGCGAGGCGGCGGATCGTCGCGACGTTGAGCGCGGTGACTTTGGCAAGATAGGGGAAGTCCATCTTGTCGATCGTATCGCCATAGACGCGGCCATTCTCGGTGCGCAGGTCCTGATGCTGCTGGTCGTAATGCTCGGCGCCGACCGAGAAGCGGACGGCGGGATAGCCGAGGCGCAGAAACGGTTCGTGATCGCCGCCGCGGCCGAAACGGTCGGGGCGGCGGACGATGAAGGCGTCGAGCGCATCAGGCGAATCCTTGCGGAGGCCGTCGGCGACCGTGTCGATCGCCTTGGCCAGCGCGCGGCTGGGGCCGTCATCCTCGCCGCCGTCGCCGCGGCGGCGGATCTGTTCCTCCAGCGTCTCCGAGGCGCGAATGCCTTCGGAGAAGACGCGGACCCGGTCGGCGACTCGCACGCCGTTCTGGCCCATCGTCCCGCCGACGATGTCGTTGTTGAGGACGGCGACCACGGTCCAGCCGCGCTCCTTCGCGGTCTCGGCCAGCAGGGTACCGCCCCACAGTCCCTGCTCCTCGCCCGAGAGCGCGGCGTAGATGATCGTCGCGCGGTGCTTCTGCTTCGAAAGGATGCGGGCCGCCTCGATCACCAGCGCGACGCCCGATGCGTCGTCATTGGCGCCGGGGGCGTCGGCGGTGAAGTTCAGCGGGTCCGATACGCGGCTGTCGATATGGCCCTGCACGATGACGACGCGCTTGGGATCCTCACCCGCCTGAAAGCCGAGGACGTTGACCACCTCGACCCCGTTCGGTGCGCGCGGGCCGGTAAAGGTGCGGGCGATGTTGGCGACTTCGATACAGCCGCACTTCTCGCCGATGCGGTTGAGCTCGTCCGCCGCCCATTTGCGCGCGGCCCCGATGCCGCGGACCGGATCGGTGGCGGAAGAGAGGGTATGGCGGGTGCCGAAGCTGACCAGCTTCTCGACGTCCGCCTTGAGGCGTTCGGGGCTGGGCTGTTCCGGAGCGGGGCGGTTCTGGGCGGCGGCGGGCGCTGCGAGGAGCAGGGCGAGGAGCGTAAGGTTGCGCATGGGGCTCAGCTTAGCCGGTCGATCGCGTCGCGGTCGAGACTTCCCGGGATCAGCATCAGCGGGACGGGGAGGGCCGCCATATCGCCGCTGGTGAAGTGGGTGACGAGCGCGCCGGGCTTGCCGCCGGTCGCGGCGCCCAGCACCAGCGCGGCGATCTCCGGATTGGCCTCGATCAGCTCGCGGATGATCTTGGGGCCGTCGCCCTCGCGCACGGTGATGGTGGGTTTCAAGCCCGATTCCTGAATCAATGTACCCGCGGCGCCGGCGACCAGCGCTTCCGCGCGCTGGCGGGCCTCTTCCTCGATCGTCGCCATCACGCCGCCCCACTGGACGAAATCGGGCTTGGGAATCAGCGAGAGAATCTCGACTCCGCCGCCGGTCTTGACCGCGCGGCGGGCGGCGAAACGCAGGGCGATCTGCGCTTCGGGGCTTTCATCGATCACCACAAGATAGGTACGCATGAAACTATCCCCTCCCGTTTCCCCTTCGTGGTGGCGCGGGAAGGGACGAAGCGCAAGAGGTTGACGGGTGCGGGAGGCTTGACCCGCGCCGTTCATCGCGCAAGGGAGGGCCGAAACCACCACCCTGCGACAGGATCCTCCCCACCCATGTCGATCGACATCAAGATGCCTGCCCTTTCCCCGACCATGGAGGAGGGCACTCTCGCCAAATGGCTGGTGAAGGAGGGCGACACCGTCAAGGCCGGCGATCTGATGGCCGAGATCGAGACCGACAAGGCGACGATGGAGTTCGAGGCGGTCGACGAGGGCGTGATCGCGAAGATCGTCGTGGCCGAGGGCACCGACGGGGTGAAGGTCGGCACGGTGATCGCGGTGCTGGCGGGCGAGGGCGAGGATGCCTCGTCGGTCGCGGCGCCCAAGGCCGAGGCTCCCAAGGCCGCCGAAGCGCCGAAGGAAGAACCCAAGGCGGCGGCACCCGCCGCCGTTGCGCCCGCGCCTGCTGCGGCCCCCGCGGCGGCGAGCGGCGACCGGGTCAAGGCCAGCCCGCTGGCGCGCCGCATCGCGGCTGAGAAGGGCGTTGACCTTGGCGGCGTGAGCGGATCGGGTCCGAACGGCCGTATCGTCAAGGCCGACGTCGAGGGCGCCAAGCCCGGCGCGGCGCCGGCTTCCGCTCC
>DATIGZ010000550.1:0-4340 GCA_035481255.1 Sphingomonas sp.
TCTCTAGGCTGCTCGCGAATCGCGCGTCCAACCACTTGCCGGCCAGCATTTTGGCGCCAGCCCAAGTGACGACCACAGCTGTGGCAGCGCTGATGCCTAGTGTGCTGACAAGTTCCCAAATGCCCATGTGGATACCATAGCCCCTACTCCCCCGGCGGCGCCACCGAAGCCCTGCGGATCAGCGTCGAGACGAATAGCGACTCCCCGCTTTCCTCATCCTCGCCATCCCCGATCAGCTTCAGCGCCGCCGCCCGCGCCATCGTCGCGATCGGCCAGCGCACGGTGGTGAGCGGCGGCCACAGATACGACGCGATCGAGGTGTCGTCGAAGCCGACGATCGACAGGTCGCGCGGTACGTCCAGCCCGCGCTGGCGCGCGGTGTGCAGCACGCCCGCCGCCATGGCGTCGTTCGAACAGAATACCGCGGTCGGGCGCGGGGAGAGGTCGAGCAGGCGTTCGGCGGCGCGCATCCCCGATTCGAAGGTATAGTCGCCCTGCGCGATCAGCGTGCGCTGGATCGGAATGTCGGCGTCGTCGAGCGCGGCCTCATAGCCCTGGCTGCGCTCATGCGCCGAGCGGAAGCCGTGCGGGCCGAGAACGAGGCCGATGCGCTTGTGTCCGTTCTCGACCAGATGCGCGACCGCGCCACGCACCACTTCGCGGTCGTTCGACGCGACCATATGCTCGGGATCGTCGAACGAGGCGGAGCCCATGCGCACGTACCGCGCGCCGATCTCCTGACACAGCGCGGCGAGCGAATCATTCTCGCTGATCGGGGGCAGGATCATCACGCCATAGGGGCGCTGGCGCTCGAGGAAGCGGCGAATCTCGTCCAGCATCGTTGCGGATCCGCGATCGACCGGGTGAACAATTAGCTCGAACTCGGTATCGCGCAGCACTTCCAGCAGCCCCTGCTGGACGTTCAGCACCATATGCGGGTTGGGGTTGTCGTGGATCAGGCCGATCAGGAAGTTGCGGCGCAGCGCCAGCGCGCGCGCCTGCGGATTCGGCACGTAACCTATTTCCGCAATGACCTTTTCGACCCGTTCGCGCGTTTCCTCATTGAGAAGAGGGGAACGGTTGATCACGCGGCTGACGGTCTTCTTGGAGACCCCTGCCAGCCGCGCCACATCGTTGATCGTCGCCTGCGCGCTTTTCTTCATAGACGAGTGCATAGCGCGCAAGCGAGGCCTAGCCAATCGCGACCCAAAGGGTTAGTGACACCGGTATTCGTATGATGAATCCTGCTGCTCTTCGAATTCACGGCGCCGACACCGTCGCCACCGCGCTGCGTGACCTCGCCGCGGGCGAGACCGTGCTCGGCGTAACCCTAAACGACGCGATCCCGCGCGCGCACAAGTTCGCGCTGGTCGCGCATGTGCCGGGCGATCCGGTGCTCAAATTCGGCTTCCCGATCGGGCAGGCGACCGCGGCCATCACGCCCGGCGATCATGTCCATGTCCACAATGTCGCCACCGCGCTGGCGGGCGAGGCGGTCTATGGCGGCGGGGCCGGGGCCGAGCGCGCGCAGGCCGCGGCATCGACCATCACATGGCGCGGCTATCCGCGTGCCGATGGCCGCGCGGGAACGCGCAACGAGATTTGGGTGCTGCCCACCGTCGGCTGCGTCGGTCGCACCGCTCAGAAGATCGCCGCCAAGGCCGAGGCGCTGTTGCCCGCAGGCGTCGATGGCGTCCACGCCTTCGCGCACCCGTTCGGCTGCTCGCAGCTGAGCGACGACCTTGACGGCACGCGCAACATCCTTTCGGCGCTGGCGCAGCATCCCAACGCGGGCGGCGTGCTGCTCGTCGGGCTGGGCTGCGAATCGAACCAGCTTTCGGCGCTGCTCGAAACCCTGCCCGAAGAGACTCGCGCCCGTGTCCGCACCGTCGGTGCGCAGGCTGCCTCCGACGAGATCGCCGAGGGCGTGACCGCAGTGCTGGAACTGGCTGAGCTGGCCGCGACCGCGCAGCGCGAGGAAATGGGGCTGGACCGGCTGGTGATCGGCCTGAAGTGCGGCGGGTCGGACGGCCTGTCCGGCCTCACCGCCAATCCGCTGGTCGGGCGGATGGCGGATCGTGTGACCGATGCCGGCGGCACCGCGATCCTGACCGAGCTTCCCGAGATCTTCGGCGCCGAACAACTGCTGATGGCGCGCGCCGTCGATGCCGACACGTTCGACGCGATCGGCGCGCTGGTGAACCGCTTCAAACGCTATTTCCTCGATCATAACGAGCCGGTGTCGGAGAACCCGTCGCCCGGCAATATCGCGGGCGGCATCACCACGCTTGAGGAAAAGAGCCTCGGCGCGGTGCAGAAGGGTGGGCAGGCGATCGTCACCGACGTGATCGACTATGGCGATCGGGTGAAGCGCACCGGCCTGACCTTGCTCGAGGCGCCGGGCAACGACGCCGTGTCGTCGACCGCCTTGTCGGCGGCGGGGGCGACGGTGATCCTGTTCACCACCGGCCGCGGCACGCCGCTGGGCTTCCCCGCGCCGACGCTCAAGATCGCATCGAACTCGGACCTCGCCGCGCGCAAGCCGGGCTGGATCGATTTCGACGCGGGGCAGGTGCTGACCGACGGCATGGACGTCGCCGCCGACGCGCTGCTCGCCCGCATCGCCGCGATCGCATCGGGCGAGGAAGCCGCGGCCGAACGCAATGGCGAGCGTGAAATTGCAATCTGGAAGCGAGGCGTAACCCTGTGAGCCGATTGACGCTGGAGACGCTGCGGGATCTGCCCGCGGCGATCGCGAAGCCTGCCTATGATCCCGCGACGGTCTCGACCGGCGTCGTCCATTTCGGGCCGGGCGCGTTCCATCGCGCGCATCAGGCGAGCTATTTCGACACCGTGCTGGCGAACGATCCGCGCTGGGGCATCGCCGCGGTCTCGCTGCGCTCGGGCGGCACGGTCGAAGCGCTTGCCAGCCAGGACGGCCTCTACACGCTCGCGATCCTCGACCGCGAACCGTCGATGCGCGTGATCGGCGCGCATCGCACCTGGATCGGCCCGGGCGGCGGCGCGCAGGTCGCGGCGCTGCTGGCCAAGCCGGAGGTGCGCATCGTCACCTCGACCGTGACCGAGAAGGGCTATTGCCTCGCCGGCGACGGCACGCTCGACATGAACCATCCCGATATCGTCGCCGATCTTGCCGGGGGCGAGCCGCGCAGCTTCGTCGGCTGGCTGGTTCAGGGGCTGGCGGCGCGGCGGGCGGCGGGCGCCGATCCGTTCATGGTGCTGTGCTGCGACAATCTCTCGGGCAATGGCGGCAAGCTGCGCGCGGCGACGATCGCGCTGGCGAACGAACGCGATGCGGACCTCGCCAAATGGATCGCCGACACCGCGGCTTTCCCCGACACGATGGTCGATTCGATCACGCCGGCGAGCGACGACGCGCTCTACGCCAAGGTCGCGGCCGAGCTGGGGGTCGAGGACCGCGCGACGGTGCAGCGCGAGGCTTTTACGCAATGGGTGATCGGACCGTACACGCTGGCGGACGGACCCGACTTTGCCGGCGCGGGCGCGACGCTGACCGGCGATGTCGGCGGCTATGAACGCGCCAAGCTGCGAATCCTCAACGGGCTTCATTCCAGTCTCGCCTATCTCGGCCTCGCCATGGGGCTTGAGACGGTCGCGGATGCGATGGGGCAGGGGCAGCTCGCGGCCTTTGCCGAGCGGCTGGCGCTTCAGGACATCGTTCCGGTGCTCGATCCGGTCGCCGGCCTCGATCACGCGGCTTACACTCAGGCGGTGCTCGGGCGTTTCCGCAACCCCGCGATCCGCCATCTGCTGTCGCAGATCGCATGGGATGGCTCGCAAAAGCTTCCCTATCGCCTGCTCGACACCACCGCCGCCGCGATTCGGGCCGGGCGCCCGGTTGACCGGCTCGCGGTGCCGGTGGCGGCATGGATGCACTTTGTCGCGCGCCGCGCGGCGGTAGGGGAAAAGATCACCGATCCGCTCGCCGCGCCGCTCGCCGATGCCGCGGCGGGTGCGTCCCCCGACCAGCTTGCCGAGCGGCTGCTGGCGTTCGATTCGGTCTTCCGGCCCGAGGTCGCCGGTCATGCCGGGTTCCGCGCCGCCGTCACTGGTGGCGTCCGCGCGCTTGCCGAAGGGCGCGTCGAGGCGCTGCTCGCGCGCTGATTGCGGCTCTTGTCAATGACACCGGTTTCCTTTACCCCGTCGCGTTGAGAACAGAGTGAGGGGTGGATGAGTAGTTTGGACGCGATTGCCGAGGCCTTTGTCACGGCGCGCCGCACGGCGACCGGATTGCCCGATTATCCCGGCACCCCGCCCGCCTCGCTGGATGACGCCTATGCGATCCAGGACCGCGCGCG
>DATIGZ010000551.1:0-2028 GCA_035481255.1 Sphingomonas sp.
GGCGACGACGACAGCGGACCGGATCGACCGTGTGTTCCTCACCGGCGGCTCGTCGCTGATCCCTGCCATCCGGGCGCTGTTCGACCGTCGCTTCGGCGGCGAACGCATCGCGACCGGGGGCGAGCTCACCTCGATAGCCCACGGCCTCGCGCTGATCGGCGAGCAGGCCGATCTCGATCAGTGGGTGGCCTGAAGCCGCGCCCCCGCCCGAATCCAGTCAGGCGGGCGGATCGATCCAGAGCCTGACGTTCGCCATGTCGTGCTGGCCGAAAGCGCGCACCGGTTGCTCGGGTTGCGGATCGAGCATGCGTTCGAACGTATGAAACACGGCCGCCCAGGCCGAACTCTCCGAGTCAGGCGACGGGCGGTTCTCGTAACTGCCGACGCCGTCCATATCGAGCGTGATCCACTGAACCAGACCGTTCGCGGGCTCGCCGGTGGCACGCAGCACGGCTTCGGCGCGATCGCCCTGCCATGGCTCGGTTTGGGTAAAATCGAACGCGAACAGGTCCGTCGCTTCGCTGCACAGCGTCAGCCGGGGATTGTTGGTATGGATTCGAAAATTTGGCTCGCGCAGGTCGTCGAACGGCGACAGGTCAAAGCCCGAAACCATACCCATGCTTTTGCTGGGGGCGGGAAGGTGCGCGAGCGCGATGCGGATGGTACCGCGCGCCGGAATGATCGCGCCGCCCGGTTTGACGAGCCGCCCGATCGCATCCTCCATCGCGGGAAGAACGCCCTCTCCGAGCATTTCATTGCTGACGATTTCCGAAACGAGGATATCGACCGGGCCGCCAAGCTCGGCGGGATCGACGTCCTTTGAGTGTTTGCTGATCACCGTGATCCGGTCGCTGAACCCGTTACGGGCGATGACCTCGCGGGCCGCGATCGCAACGGCGGGCTCCATCTCACAGGTATAGACATGCGCGGCCCCCGCGCGCGCCGCCATCATCGCCAGCAGGCCGCTGCCCGTGCCGATCTCCAGCACGCGGCTTCCCGGTTTCACCGCGCGTTGCAGTGCCTCGTCATAGGCCAGGTTCCGTGCCAGATCGGTGACGATCACGAAATGCCATGACGGCACATCGGTGGCGATGACATGACGAGCGATCGTCCGCGCCTCGGTGCCGCCGCCCGGCAGGGCCAGCACCTGCGAGGCGATTTCCGCCGCCCGCGATTTCCAGCCATCGCTGCTGAACAGCAGCGAAAGCGCGGCGAGCGCATCCGGATTACCCGCGGCCTGTCCGGCCAGCGCCTCGAACCCGCGCAAACGATGATCTTTGTCCATGCCGCCGCCTTATATTGGGGTGCCTGATCGCCGCCAGAGAAACCTTCGGCTTTACGGACACGCCGTTGTTGGGAAGAAGGCGGGGCATGTCTGCGACGCATATCGCCTGCCCGCTGCGGATCGGCGCGGCTCGAACGGAAATCGGCGGTGACGGCGCCACGGCTCGGGCCGCCTTGCTGGAACAGGGAGCTGTGTCGATCAGCCCGGCTTGGGAAGACGGCCTGCTTGAACGCCTGCTGCGGATCTGCCGCGATGGCGCCTTCGCGCCGGAAACGATCGCCCGCGTCGGATCACGCACCTTCGAGCAGGACGACCTTGCCGGGCGGCTGATCCGCTTCCTGCTCGAGCGGCGCCCCTTCCTCGATTGGGCGCAAGGGATCGCCGGGTGCGAGCGGCTTCAGCACGCGACCGGGCTGGTCGGGGAAATGGCACCGGCATCCGGTCAGGGCCTCGACTGGCATGACGATCAGAATGACGGCGGCTTTCGGCGGCTGGCGGTCACCGTCCACCTCAGCGATGCGCCTTATGAAGGTGGGGTGTTCGAGATCAGGGAAAAGAATTCCACCCGCACACTCTTTCGTCAGGCTTCTCCGCCACCCGGCACAATGACGCTGTTCCGCATCGGCCCGGACCTGCACCATCGCGTGACGCCCGTGACGAAAGGCGGGCCGCGCCGTGTGTTCGGGGGCTGGCTCAGCGTGTGATCCGGCAATCACCGGCCCGCGTTGAGTACCGCAAGCAAC
>DATIGZ010000552.1:0-2154 GCA_035481255.1 Sphingomonas sp.
CCCCCCCGCCGATATCCGCTTCACGACGAAGGGCGACACGCTTTACGTCATGGGGCTCGAGCGTCCCGCCGACGGAGCGGTGCTGGTCAAGACGCTCTACGCCGGCACGCCCTATCTGACCGCGCCGATCAGAAGCATCGAACTGCTCGGTGGCGGCAGGCTGGAGTGGAAGCAGACCCCGCGCGGGCTGGAACTGAAGCTGCCCGCCGACACCAGCGACGGCATGCCGTATGCGCTCAAGGTCCGCGTGAAGTGAGGCGCGCGCTGTTGCTGGCGGCCGCGGCGCTGGCCGCCCTTCCCGCCATGGCCGAAGAGATCGCGCTCGTCCCCTATCCGGTGGATCACGAGGCGCGCGCCGACTCCCCCGCCGACGCCCGCTTCCTGCTCGACGGGCCGGCGGGCAAGCACGGCTTCATCACCGCGCGCGACGGCAAGCTGTGGCGCGGCGACGGCAAGCGTTTCCGCTGCTGGGGCGTCAACATGACCGGCTGGGCGGTCGGATCGGATCAAATTCCCGCGCACGACGCGGCCACCGCCTATGCCCGGGCGCTGGCCCGGCTCGGCGTCAATTGCGTCCGGCTGCACTTCATCGACATGCCCGACTCGATCGCGCAAGTCCGCAACGAGGGCGCCGCGCGAGGCCCGGCGGCCGGCCCCTTCACCCATCGCCCGCGCGGCCTGATCCGCGACGACCTGCCCGACAGCCGGCACTTCAATGCCGAACGCCTCGACCGGCTCGATTTCTGGATCGCTGAGCTCAAGAAGAACGGCATCTACGTCAACTTCAACCTCAATGTCGGCCGCCGCTTCAAGAAAGGCGACGGCGTTCCCGACGCCGATCTGATCGCCCCGTTCAAGGCCTTCACCTATCTCGGCCCCGAGCTGATCGCGCTGCAAAAGGATTATGCGCGCAAGCTGCTTGGCCACACCAACCCCTATACCGGGCTGCGCTATGCCGACGACCCGGCGGTGATGACGGTCGAGGTCGTGAACGAGAATTCGCTGCTCGAATTCTGGATGCGCAACTGGCTGCGCGGCGAGCGTGTGCCGGGCGGCGAAAACGCCCAGCTCGACATGACCCCGCACTACCAGAAGCTGCTGGTCGGGATGTACAATGACTGGCTGGGCAAGCACCGCACGCCCAGGGAGATCGCCAGCCTGCGCGGCGTGGCGGGCGTCGCCGAAGCTCAGCCGATCCCCCTGATGCGCCGCGGCGACCATCCCTCCGCCCCGCGCCTGCGCTTCGATGCCGAGCTCGAATTCATCACTCAGGTCGAGCTCGACTTCCATGCCGGCATGCGCCGCTTCCTCAAGGATGAGCTCGGCGTGAAGGTGCCGATCGTGCCCACCGCCGACCACACCTATTTCATGGCCAACCAGCCGTTGATGCGCACCGCGCTCGCCGCCGATCTGCTCGACGCGCATGTCTATTGGCAGCACCCGGCGATCTACGGCCGCCGCAACGAGCCGATGGTCAACGCACCTGAGCTCTCGATCATCCAGAAGCTCGCGCGCAGCGCCGCGGTCGGCAAGCCGTTCACGGTGAGCGAGGTCAACCACCCCTTCCCCAGCGACTATGGCGCGGAGATGATCCCGATCCTCGCTTCCTATGCGGCGCTTCAGGACTGGGACGGCATCTTCTTCTACACCTTTGAGACCAAGATCGCGGGCGAATGGAAGCCGGCGATCGGCGACCATTTCGACATCACGCTCGATCCGGTAAAGATGGCGCAGATGCCCGCCGGCGCGATGATCTTCCTGCGCGGCGACGTGTCGGCGGCGAAGCAGGTGCTGACCCGTTCCTATTCGGCCGAGCAGATCAGCGACGCGGCGCGGATGCCGCGCGCGGCGATGCCCTATTATTCGCCGGGCTTCGACATGACGATCCCGCTGCGCCACGGCTCGCGGATCGGCTGCGTCGATTGCAAGCCCTCGCTCCCCGCCCCGCTGCCCGCCGCCGACCCGATCGTCTCCGACACCGGCGAGCTCAGCTGGCAGACCAAGGGCGGCAAGGACGGGCTGGTGCGGATCGACACCCCGCTCAGCCAGGGGCTGGTCGGCTTCATCGCCGCCAATCGCGACACGCAGACCCGGCATCTCGGCGCCGAGATCAGAAACCGCTTCGCCGCGATCACTTTGTCCTCGCTCGATGGC
>DATIGZ010000553.1:0-5903 GCA_035481255.1 Sphingomonas sp.
GGCGGTCGAGACGACGATCTCGCCGCGCTTCCAGTCGCCGAACAGCTTCTGCGCGAGCGCGGTTGCGTCCTTGCTGGCGATATCCCCGACCACCACCAGCGCCGACTGGTTCGGCGACCATGCGCGGCTATAGGCGCCCGCGATATCGTCGCGGGTGATGCGCGGGAGCGAGGTGGGGGTGCCCGAAAGAAGGTTGCCGTAAGCGCGGTTGCCGAACACCGCGCGGCTGGCGACGATGCCCGACAGGGCGCCCGGATCCTTGAGCTGGACGGTGACGCCGTCGACCGATTGCTTGCGGGCGCGGTCGATCTCTTCCTGCGCGAAGGCGGGATTGCGCGAGACGTCGGCGAGGATGGCGAGCGCGGGATCGACCTGATCCGCCTTCACCGTGACCGTGGCGAAGGCCGCGTCCCAGTCCGCTCCGGCACCGATCGAGCCGCCCAGCGATTCCACCTGCTGCGCGATCTGCTCGGCTGAGCGGGTGGTGCTCCCCTTGGTCATCAGATCGGCGGCGAGCGAAGCGGTGCCGGCCTTGCCGTCCGGGTCGCGTGCGCCGCCCGCGGGGGCGACGACGGTGGCGGTGACGATCGGCAGGTCGCGCTTCTCGACCACGATTACCCGCAGACCATTGGCGAGTTTGGTTTCAACCGCCTTGGGGATGACGGGAGAGACGGCCGCGCCGGGGGCGGGGACGGCGATTCGCTGACCCTCGGGCGCCTGAGTATGGATGACGACATCGTTCGGCACGACGAGCGGGGCGACCTTGACGGTGGAGGCCACGGCGATGGTGTCACCCTTCGCGCCATTCGCCATCGTGTCGGGCAGATAGATCAGCGCCGCGGACTGGTTGTCGCCGAGATATTTGCGCGCGACGCGCTGGACGTCGGCGGCGGTGACCCGGGCGATCGCGGCGAGCTGCTGATCTGCAGCCTTCGGATCGCGGCTGACGATGATCGAGGCGGCGAGCGTCGAGGCCTTGCCCTCGGCGGTCTCGCGGCTCTTGAGCGAGGCGGTGAGGATCTCGTTCTTCGCCTCGGCCAGTTCGGCATCGCTCACCGGCTTGTCGCGCAGCTCGGCGATCTCGCGGCGCATCGCCTGCTCGCCCTCTTCGGCCGGTTTGCCGCCGGCGAGGATCGCGTACATCGCGTAGGAGCCGGTCGACTGGCGCGTGTCGAGGAAGGTGTCGGCCTGCGCGGCCAGCTGATCGCGATAGACGAGGTTGCGGTACAGCCGGGAATTCTCGCCGCCCGACAGGATGCCGTCGAGCACCGCGAGCGCGGGCGTGTCGGGATCGTTGTCGGCCGGGAGCTGGTAGCTCAGCAGCACGGCGGGGAGCGGCGTGTTCGCCTCATACACCGTCTGGCGCGTCGCGGTGGTGCGCGGCGGCTCTGCGACGGTGACGCGCGGGATCGGGCGGTTGGGCTTGGCGATTCCGGCGAAGTATTTGTCTACCCATTTGTCCAGCTGGGCCGGATCGAAATTGCCCGCGACGACCAGCACGGCGTTGTCGGGGCGGTAATAGGTCGCGTGAAAGGCGCGGATATCGCCGATCGTCGCGGCGTCGAGATCCTCGATGCTGCCGATGCCGGGACGGGCATAGGGGTGCGTCGAGTAGGAGATGTTGGGGAAGTAGATGTAGAAGAGCTTGCCATAGGGCGAGGCGAGGACGCGGTTGCGCAGCTCTTCCTTCACCACGTCGCGCTCGCTCGCGAACACCTTTTCGCTGACCACCAGGCTCGACATGCGGTCGGCCTCGGCGAACAGCAGCCGTTCGAGATGGTTGGCGGGAACGACCTCGTAATAGTTGGTATAGTCCGAATTGGTCGAGGCGTTGTTGTAGCCGCCGACATCCTCGGTCAGGCGATCGAACTGCTCGTCGACGAGGTTCCTCGTGCCCTTGAACATCAGATGCTCGAACATGTGCGCGAAGCCCGACTTGCCCGCGGGGTCGTCCTTGCTCCCGACATCGTACCAGACCTGCACCGAGACGTTGGCGGTCGAGGTGTCGCGGATCGCGTACACCTTGAGCCCGTTGGGCAGGGTGCGCTCGGTATAGGCGAGCGGGGCGACCGCGATCTCCTTCGCGGGTGCCGGAGCGGCGTCCTGCGCATGAGCGGCGAAGGGAAGCAGGGCAGCACTGAGGTACAGCGCGGTGCGGGTCAGGCGCATGCGGGTCTCCGGTCGAGAGGGAGAGGGGGTCAGTCTTTCTTGCGGTTGCGCGCGGCGTAGATCACCGCGGCGGCGAGGGCGGCGGAACCGATGCCGATACCGATCTTGGTCAGCGGCCACTTCTTGCCGTCGCCGGGCTGGGGCGTGCCCTCGGCGCGCTCCGCGGTCTCGCGTGCGGCGCGGGCGGCGGCGGTGATTTCGTTGGCGATTTCGTCCCGATTCTCAACGGCGTCTTCAGTCTTGTCGGTCACTGGATACTCCTCTGTCCCACAGGAGTAAGACTCCCGGGCCAGCGGCGCAATCAGCCTTTGCCATAATAGGTAGCGCGAAAATCGTTCGCGAAGGCGGTGAGCCGGCCCTCGGCGATCGCGGCGCGCAGGTCGGCCATCAGCGCCTGATAGAACCACAGATTATGCTCGGTCATCAGCATCGCGCCCAGGATCTCGCCCGCGCGAACGAGGTGATGGACATAGGCGCGGGTGAAGGTGCCGCAGGTCGGGCAGGCGCAGGTCGGGTCGAGCGGCCCCTGATCCTCGGCGAACTTCGCGTTGCGGATGTTGATCGGTCCGGCGCGCGTGAACGCCTGACCGGTGCGGCCCGATCGCGTGGGAAGGACGCAGTCGAACATGTCGATCCCGCGCTCCACCGCGCCGACGATGTCGTCGGGCTTGCCGACCCCCATCAGATAGCGGGGCTTGGCCGGATCGAGCTGGCCGGGGGCGTAGTCGAGCACGCCGAACATCGCCTCCTGCCCCTCGCCGACCGCGAGGCCGCCCACGGCATAGCCGTCGAAGCCGATATCGAGCAGCGCGTCGGCGCTGGCCTTGCGCAGCCCTTCGTCCAGCGCGCCCTGCTGAATGCCGAACAGCGCGTTGTTTTCGGCATGCGCGCCGCCCGCGTCGAAACCCTGACGCGAGCGCTTCGCCCAGCGCATCGAGCGTTCCATCGCAGCGGCCTGCACCTCGCGGGTCGAGGTGGTCGGGACCAGCTCGTCGAAGGCCATGACGATGTTCGAGCCAAGCAGGCGCTGGATCTCCATCGAGCGTTCCGGGCTGAGCATGTGGCGCGAGCCGTCGAGGTGCGACTTGAAGACGATGCCTTCCTCGCTGCGCTTGGTCAGTTCGGACAGGCTCATCACCTGATAGCCGCCGCTGTCGGTGAGGATCGGGCGGTCCCAGCCCATGAACTTGTGCAAGCCGCCGAGCCGGTCGACTCGCTCCGCGCTGGGGCGGAGCATGAGGTGATAGGTGTTGCCGAGCAGAATGTCCGCGCCAGTCGCGCGCACGTCCTGCGGTTTCATCGCCTTGACCGTGGCAGCGGTGCCGACGGGCATGAAGGCGGGGGTGCGGATCTCGCCGCGCTGCATCGCGATGGTGCCGGTGCGCGCCTTGCCGTCGGTGGCGTGGATGGTGAAGTCGAAACGGGACATGTGCTGCCCTTTGACCTTCGCCGCAAAGGACGCAACAAAATCCGCATGGACAAGCCGCGGATCGCTAACCTGTTCGCCCCGTTGCCATCCGCCGCGGCGGACGAGGTTTTCACGGAGTTGCTCGCGCGGCCGGGCGTGCGGATCGAGCGGATCGTATCGGGCGGGCAGGCGACGCCGGAGGACGCGCCGTTCGCGCAGGATGGCGACGAGTGGGTGGTGGTGCTTCAGGGCAGCGCGGCGATCCGGCTGGAGGGCCATGAAGAGGTGGCGCTGCTGCCGGGAGACCATCTGCTGATCCCCGGCGGCACGCGGCATTGGGTGACCCGGACCGACCCGGACGCGCCGACGGTATGGCTAGCGGTCCATTTTGGCTGAGGCGATATAACCGGTGACCGCGTCCGGGCTGGCGAAGGCAAGGTCGGGGTTGAGATGGGCGAGCGCTTCGGGGTTGGCATAGCCCCATAAGGCCGCGCCCGCCCGAACGCCGGTTTCGCGGGCGGCGTCGATGTCGCGCGTCTCGTCGCCGATGGACAGGGTGTGGCTCGCCGGGATGCCGCTGGCCTTGAGCACCTTGCGGAACTTGGGCGCCTTGCCGAACAGCGATGCGCCGCACGCCCACCAGCCGATCCGGGCGGCATTCTCGGGGCCGAGCACGGCGCGGGCGTTGGCCTCGCTGTTCGATGTGACGACGGCGATGCCGATGCCCGTGGCTTCGATCGCGGCGAGCATTTCCGGTACGCCGTCGAACAGATGCACCTGATGCGTGTGGCGGCCGAACAGGCGGCGGACATAGCGCGCGATGAACGGCAGCTTCCAGCGGGGCACGCGCAGGTGGCGGATCACGTCGCGCGTGGGCAGCCGTCGCAGCGGCTCGACCTCATGCTTGCCGATGTGGCGGAATCCGTAGCGGTCGGAGAGGTGATCCATGATCGACAGGAACCAGCCGCCACTGTCCGAAAGCGTGCCGTCAAAATCGAAGATCACAAGCCGGGGAGGCGGACCCGGTTCAGCCATGGCCGTGGCCGTCATGGTCATGGTCATGGTCGTCGTGATCATGCCCGTCGGGACTCTTCCCGTGTCCGTTATGGAGCCGGCAGGGATCGCCGTCGCCGACCTCGATCTGCAGCGTCGCATGGCCAATGCCGAAATCATGCGACAAGCGGTGCTGGGCTTCGTCGAGGAAGGCGTCACCGGGATGGCCACCGGGGATCAGCAGATGCGCGGTCAGCGCCACGTCGGTGGTGCTCATCGGCCAGATATGAAGATCGTGGACGCGGGTGACCCCGGGAAGCGCGTTGAGCGCCTCTTCGACCTTTTCCGCATCGATCCCGGCGGGGACGGCGTGGAGCGCCATCGTCACCGAATCGCGCAGCAGGCCCCAGGTGCTCCACAGGATCGCCGCGACGATGAGGAGGCTGATCGCCGGGTCGATCCACGACGCGTTGGTGAGCAGGATGAGGCCGCCGCCCAGCACCACGCCGGCCGATACGCCCGCATCCGCCGCCATGTGGAGATAGGCGCCGCGGATGTTGATGTCGCCCTTGCGTCCGCGCGCGAACATCAGCGCGGTGCCGCCATTGATGAGGATGCCGATTCCGGCGACGATCATCACCGTCAGACCCTCGACCGGAGGCGGGTCGCGGAAACGCTGGACCGCCTCCAGCGCGATCGCGCCGACCGCGAACAGCAGCAGCACCGCGTTGGCGAGCGCGGCGAGGATGGTCGAGCTGCTGAGGCCATAGGTGAAGCGGCGCGAGGCGGGCAGCTTGGCCAGCGAGGCGCCACCCCATGCGATCAGCAGGCCGAGGACGTCGGAAAGATTGTGACCGGCATCGGCGAGCAGCGCCATCGAGCCGGTGAGGATGCCGGCCAGCCCTTCGACCAGCACGAAAGCGAGATTGAGCGCGGTGCCGATCGCGAAGGCGCGGCCGAAATCCGCCGGGGCGTGGCTGTGGCCGGCATGAGAGTGGCCGGAATGACTGTGCGAGCCGTGCATGGCGCATGCTTTAGCCGCAGGGTGCCATGTGATGCTAGGACACTGTGACGGCGCTTGACCCTGACGTTGCGTCATCCCCGATAGGACGATTCGCGTGAAGATGAGGAACGACATGCGAACGGTGCGACAGGTGGCGAAGGCAGCGCGAATCAGCGTGCGGACGCTCCACCATTATGATGCGATCGGCTTGCTCAAGCCGGCGCATGTCGGGAACAACGGTTATCGCTATTATGGCCGGACCGAGCTACTGCGGCTGCAACAGATCCTGTTCTATCGCGAGCTGGGGCTGCCGCTCGGCGAGATCGGTTC
>DATIGZ010000554.1:0-10016 GCA_035481255.1 Sphingomonas sp.
TTCGCGCCGTCGGCGGCGAGACGGCGGGCAAGACCGCCGCCGACGCTGCCCACGCCCTGAACCGCGACATGCACGTCCGCCATCGAATCGACGCCGAGCGCGCGCTTCGCCGCCGCCTTGACGCCGAGATAGATGCCGAGCGCGGTGAACGGGCCGGGATCGCCACCAGCCTCGCCGCCCTCGACCGGAAGACCGGAGACGTGGCGGGTGCGGGTCGCGATGACCTTCATCCGCTCTTCGGACATGCCGACATCCTCGGCGGTGACGTAGCGACCGCCGAGCGATTCGACGGCGTCGCCGAACGCCAGCAGTTGCGCCTCGGTGATCGTCGCGCCACGCTCAGGCGCCAGGACGACACCCTTGCCGCCGCCGAGCGGAAGGCCGGCCATCGCGTTCTTGAACGACATGCCGCGCGACAAACGCAGCGCGTCGGTGACCGCCGCGCCGCTGTCGGCATAGTGCCAGAAGCGCACGCCGCCCGCCGCCGGGCCAAGCTTGGTCGAGTGAATCGCAATCACGGCCTTGAGCCCGCTCTGCGGGTCGCAGATCAGGTGCACGCCTTCGTGCTCGTCAAAATCGGGGAGATCCCAGACCGCGCTCATACGCCGCTCCACTCATGCTAACAAAATTTCCGGAGCGCGTAATATTGTTCCGCACGCCGGAGCGCCAGCCCTAATGTGAAGGGGCGTTATAACCTGAGGGAAAATGGGGCGACCGACGGGACTTGAACCCGCAACCCCCGGCATCACAAGCCGGTGCTCTAACCAATTGAACTACGGTCGCCGTGGAGGGGCGCGCTTAGCGGCACGAGGGGCCAACCGTCAAGCCACTCCCCACTTATTCCCCGCCGAGGCCAGAATATGCGGATGACTTGCCCCGGTCGTCGCGCCGCCGGCACCGACCCGCGCGATGCGAATCGCCTCGTCGGCGGTGATCGCTCCCTCGCGCGCCAGCGTACGGGCGGAGGCCGCGAGCGTCGGCGCGGTGAGAAACGCGTGACGGGCGAGTAAGGCGGTATCGGCCCCCTTGGCCAGCAGGCCGTGAAGCGGACCGTCCACCACGACCGCTTCGAACACCTGTGCCGCGCCGGCATAGCCCGTGCCGTCGCACGCGCCGCAGCCCGCGGGACGGTAGATCACTGTGCCGGGATCGATCCCGAGCAACGCCGATTCGGACGTCCGCGCCTGAACCGGCAGACGACAGTCCGGGCAGAGCCGCGGCGAGGCGTGGGAAGCCACCGCCGCGCGCAGCCCGGCGCCAAGCAGATACCGCTCGACCTTGAGCGTGCGGAGTTGCTCGATTCCACCGACCGCGCTGACCGCATCGAGCGCGATGACGATGCGCTGTCCCGCGCGAGCGAGGTCGAAAGCCAGCGCCGCGGAGGCCCGATCCGCGAGCCCGTCAATCAGGATCGCGTCGCAATCCATCCGCGCCGCCGCCTCGAGCGCGATCCGCTCGCCCGGGATCCATGGCGCGTAGCCCGCGGGCTTGGCGAGCGCTTCAGCCAGATCGCGCCGGTTCGCCGGAGACGGAGCCACCGCGAGCACCGCGCCCCCCGGCAGACTCAGCGCCGCGTGCAATTGTTTGCGCATCCCGCCCGGCATGCCAAAGCCAGCCAGCGCATCGCGGGCAACGCCATGCGCGTCGATGCGAATAACGATCCGATCGTCCATCCGCGCGGCGCCCGGGTGCGCATTCGCGCCGTCGAGCCACGGCATCGTCACCTCGAACCGCCCGAGCGGCGCCAGCGCCCTTCCCTGTCGCGCCATGGCCGAGACAGAGACGCCGTCGAGATGGAGGTGCAAAGCGCTGGCGCCGTCGCGAACCGCTGTGCCGATCAGATCTTCGAGCGCGGGAACCGATGTCATGTGTCGCAGCTATGGCGTTCAAGTGACAAACTGACTGCGTTTTGATGACAGTTTGACGACGATTTTCGGCGACTGGCGACGTGGCCGGGCTTCTGGCATCTAGCCCGAATGATCGCACCTTCAGGCTACCCAATCGAACCGGTCATCGAACGGCTGTCGGCACAACCCGGCATTCAGAAGGTGCCCAGCCCCAAGCTGACGCTGTTCGTCCGCAAGAACTTCCTCGAACCCGAATTGTGCGAGGAGGTGATGAAGCTGATCGACGAGAACCGCCGGCCTTCGCTGATCTCCGATTACAACGGCGACCCGGTCTTCCGGACGAGCGAGACGTGCGACCTTTCCAGCGAGCTTGCCGCGACGCAGGAGGTGGACCGGCGGATCGCCGAGTTTACCGGCCTCGCGCCCGCACATGGCGAACCGCTTCAGGGTCAGCGGTACGAGGTTGGGCAGGAATTCAAGGGACATACCGACTATTTCGAGCCGACCGGGGTCGATTTCGAGAAATTCTGCTCGGTCGCGGGGCAGCGCACCTGGACGGTGATGATCTACCTCAACGAGGTCGAGGCCGGCGGCGCGACACGGTTCAAGGCAATCGACAAGATCGTTCAGCCCGAAACGGGCAAGCTGCTCGCGTGGAGCAACCTGCGCCCCGACGGCACGCCCAACCCGACGACGCTGCACCACGCGATGAAGGTGCGCGCGGGGTTGAAGTACGTCATCACCAAGTGGTTCCGCGAGCGCCCCTGGGGTTGATGGGCCAGGCCGGTGCCGCCAGAGAACCGGACCGCACGCAACGAAAAAGCCCCGACCGCATAGGGGCGCGGCCGGGACTTCCCCCTTTTGTCCTGACCGGGGGCCCGGCCAGAATCTCGCGTCAGAATTTCGCGCTGGCGCCGATGCTGAATACGCGGCCCAGACGATAGCGGTTGATGTAGACCAGCCCGTTGTCACCGAAGTCCTGATACTCGTTGTAGCGGGTGCCGGTCAGGTTGCGGCCCTCGAACTTCAGCTCGAACTCGCCGCCCAGCAGCTTCACGCCCTGACGCGCGACCAGATCCAGCCGGAAACCGGGCTTCTCGATGATGTCGGGAAGCAGGTTCGGGCCGCGGTTGGTGACGCGCTCGCTGGCATAATTGACCAGCAGGGTCAGCTGCGAGAGCGACTCGGTATCCTCGATACCGAACTGGAAATTGACCAGATGGTCCGACTGGCCGGTCAGCGGCGCGCCGTCGCGGAAGATCAGGTTGGCGGGCAGCATCACCGGGGTACCGCTGCCGTTCTGGATCGGGCTGGGCACCAGCGTGCCGTCCGCCTGAATTTCCGACTGGGTATAGGTGTAGTTGAGCGACAGCATCAGGCGGCGGGTGGCGAAGAACCCTTCGCCCAGCGTGTCGAGGGGCACGTACTTCACCGCCTCGAACTCCGCGCCGTAGAGCTTCGCCGAGGGTGCATAGGAGAAGCCGGTCTGAAGCGGCGATTCGTTGGTCGGGAAGAACGCGACCTGCTCGGTCGGGTTCTTGATGTCCTTGTAGAAGCCAGCGACCGTGATCCGCTGCCCCTTGGGCATGAACCATTCGTAGCGCGCCTCGAAGTTCTTGAGCTCGGAATCACGCAGCTGCGGGTTGCCGAAGAACATGCGATCCGATTCGAAGTCGCGATAGACCTGCGGCGCCAGCTCGCGGAACTGCGGGCGGGCGATGGTCTTCGATCCGTGCAGGCGCAGCTGCATGTCCGGCGCGAAGTTCCACGTTACCGTCGCCGCGGGCAGCCAGTAGCTGTTGGCGAGCGTGGTGCCGACGAACTGAGCGGAGCTGGTCGTCACCTTTTCCTCGGCGTCCTCATAGCGGACACCGATCGTGGCGCGCAGACCATCGGCAAGCTCGCCCTCGGCCTGAAGGTAGCCGGCATGGATGCGCAGGCTCGCCTCATAGGCGGCGGCGCCGTCCGCGCCCGAAACGTTGAACAGCCGGATGCAGCCATCGCCCGCCGGATTGGCGCAAGCGCCCATGATCGCGTCGTGCGAGAGCAGCAGGTCGGGGCGCAAATAGCTCCATGGCGCCGAAATGCCGCCGCCAAGGTACGAGCGGTAGCGGAAGTCGTAGCGGAACGAGTCGCGCTGAGTGTCGCTGTAGAAATAGCCCGCCGAGATGGTGATCGGACGTGCGGTGGGGAGCTTGTAGGCGACGTCCGCCTGCCCGCTCCACAGCTCTTCATTCAGCTCGCTGAACGCGATCGTCGCTGCTTCGCCAAGGCCGTTGAGACTGTTGACCCACGCCCCCTGCCCGCCCGCGGCGGCGTTGTCGAAACGATAGCTGAAATAGCGCTCATACGGCGCGTTGCGCTCGGTCTTGGCGTAGCTGCCGCGCAGGTCGAGCTTCAGATCGTCGAACTTGAACTCGCCGGCCAGCTGGGTGTTCATCAGCTGACGTTCGAACCAGCTGGTGTTCTGCTGAAGCACCTGATCGCCGTTGCTGTTCGGATAGACCGTCGCCGCGCCCATCCGCGCCTGCTTGAGCGTGTCGTGGATATAGACGTTGGTCCAGCGGATCTTGTGCTCGCCAAATTCGGCGCCGAAGCCGAGCAGGCCGTTCACCACCGCGCGATTGTCGGTCAGCACGGTGCGGAAGTCGCTGCGCAGCGCGCCGTCGACGTCGGTCGTGTCCTGCTGAGTCGCGTCGCGTGTGCGGAAGCTGTTGCTGACGCTTGCCGACGCGATCACGCCGAGGCGGACCGATCCGACATCGACCGAATGGCCGAAATTGAGATCGCCGTTCCAGTTGGGCGGGATGTGGTAGTTCGCCTCGACCAGCGTGGTCTGCGCGTTGGTGAGCGTGGCGATCTGGGCCGAGGTGAAGCTCGGCTGGGTCAGCCCGCCTTCGCGGATGAAGCCGGGAACGTCGCGCTCGCCGGTATCGAAGCCCAGCGTATCGAGGCGTCCGCCGTCATAGACATAGCCGAATTCGCTGCTGGTCACGGTGTCGAAAGCCACCGATCCGCCGAGCTGGATAAAGCTCTCATCCGGCACCGCGCGGGTGGTGAGGTTGATCACGCCGCCGCCGAATTCGCCGGGATAGTTCACCGAATAGGTCTTTTGCACCAGCGCCGACCCGACGATCGTGGTCGGGAAGATGTCGAGCGGCACGGTGCGCTTGAGCGGCTCGGGCGAGGGCAACGGCGAGCCGTTGAGCATCGACGAGGAGTAGCGGTCGCCGAGACCGCGCACGAAGACGAAGCCGTTGCCGACGACGGAAAGCCCGGTGACGCGGGTCAGCGCGCCGGCGATATCGCCTTCACCCGTGCGGGCGATGTCCTCGGCCGAAAGGACCGAGACCACCTGCGGCGTCGCGCGGATGACGTTGGGGATGTTGCGGCCCGTAACGACGATTTCCTGACCGGCGTCAGCGTCGAAACCGGGAGCGGAGACGTCCACCGTCTCCTCCGCAGCGGGCTCGGCCGGCGCTTCGGCCTGAGGGGCCGCGGGCGGGTTGGCGGCGTCCTGTGCCAGCGCCGCCGGCGACACCAGCTGGGTCGAGACGAGGAGCAGGGTTCCAAATGCGAGGCGCTTGGTCATGGTCGCGGGATCCGAAGTCTTGGGGTCTGTTCTTGTTGGACTTGTGCCGGGACCGCGGGATGAACCGCCGCCCCGGCACTTGTCCGTCGAGTGCTAAGGCGCGGATCAGGCGCCGTTGCAGGCCAGGTAGACCGAGTTGAACTTCGGCGGACCTTCCTCCTGCAGCGCGGCGTTGGCCGCACGGATGGTCGACTTTCCGCCATTGGCGTCGGTGCCGGCCACGATGTTGATGCACGGCACGGTCGACTTCACGATGCCGTTGACGAACGTGTAGTCGGCACCGCCGCGCAGGCGGATCGCCGCGGGAGCGTTCGCGGTCTGGATGAAGGTGAAGTTGGCGAGGCGGCCGAACTGACGCGGCAGCGCGTCTTCGTTGCCGTTCGAGTCGATCTCGGCCGAGAAGGAGTCGCTGGTCGCGCCGATGGTCTTCTGGATCACGATCGCGAACTGGATGAAGCCGCGCCAGCCCACATCGGTATCCAGGCCGTCGTCATCCGCGCCGGTGATGGCGAGATACTTGAGGTTGCTGGTACCGCCGAAGATCTCGATGCCGTCGTCCGAGCTGTTGTGGACCTGAACATGGTCGATCACGGTGCCCGAGCCGGTGCCGCCGAGGGTCAGGCCCTGAAGCTCGTTGCCGAGACTGATTTCGGTGCCCGAATAGCGGATCTGGACATACTGGACGGTGCCGCTGCTGTCCGCCGCCACGTTACCACCGTAGAGCGCGTTGCCGGTACCCTCGACCACGTTCTCACAGGTGGTGCTGGTGCCGCCGGCGTCGTTCGAGCCGCTTGAGCAGTTCGAAATCGGCGCGCGGCCGGCGAGGATGATGCCGCCCCACTGGCCCTGGCTCGAATCCGAGGTGCCGGTCGAGCTGAGGTTCTGGGTCGAGGTGAAGATGATCGGCGCGCTGGCGGTGCCGATCGCGTTCAGCTTCGAGCCGCGGTTGACGACGAGGAAGTCGTTCGCCGCGTCGCCGTTGTTCGCGACGAAGATCGCGCCCGCGCCGACGTTGAACGTCGCCGCGGCGCCACCCGCGCCGGTCGCGCCGACATCGGTGCCGACATCGACACGGCCGTTGATCTGATAGGCGACGCCATCGACGCGGTTGAGCGTGACGGTACCCGAGATCAGGGCCGGCAGGCGGCACAGGCGATAGTTGCTGCTGGTGCCCGCATCGGTGGTACCCGCCGGGCACGCGCTGGCCGCCGGCGCCGCGGCAGTGCGGGCGAGCGAGGTGACGCAATGGTTGGTCGCGGGGATCGAGCCTGCACCGGTGAAGTTCGCGGTCGCCGAGCTGCAGGTCCAGTCACGGAACGCGGTGTCGCCCGCGCCGCCGATCGCGCCGATGAAGCTGGTGTTGACGAAGAACGAGTTCAGCGTCGAGGCGTTGAACGGCGTCACCGAAGCGGCCGCGCCCTGCGGGATCAGGCCGTTGAGCGGGTTGCTGCCCGCGACGGCGTTGTTGGTGCCCGCGTTGAAGACGGTGAGCTGCTCGTCCTGAGTGACGGTGATGCCGCTCTGGGTGGTCTGCGCGAACGAGGCCGTCGGCGTCGGGGTCGGCGTCGGCGCAGGGGTCGGCGCCGGGGTCGGGGTGGGCGCCGGGATCACGATCGTGCCCGGGCCGGGCGACGCGACGCTCGACGCGCCGTCACAAGCGGCCAGTGTGGCGCCGGCGACGCTCGTCATCAGAATGAGGCTGAAACGCTTGAAGTCGGCCATGAAATTCTCCGTTCCGGGGATCCCGGCTTTGTCAGGATTCGGGCGTGCGCCCCGGATCGACTCGGACATCCCCCTGCCGACCACGCCGGTCGCGCTAGGGACGGCGCATGACGCGCGGATGGGATTTCGGAGAAACTTCGGTGACTCTGATGTTACGACTTCGTGACGTTTGTTTCAGCGATGTGAAACGGCGGCGCCACGGCGCGAAGCGCGGACAAGAAAAAACCCGCCAGGCGGGGCCTAGCGGGTCTTTGGGGTGGTGGGCGCGGCAAGGATTGAACTTGCGACCCCTGCGGTGTGAACACAGTGCTCTACCACTGAGCTACGCGCCCGATACCCGGGTTTGCTGCCCTGGGTTTCCAGAGCCGTTCCGGCGAACCGGAACGCCCCGCCGAACTGGTGATCCGGCCGGGGAGCGGTGCCTCTAGGAGGACGAAGCAGGCTTGTCCAGCCCCGTCCGCCCGGAAATCAGCAAGCCGCGATTAGTTGACCGCGTCCTTAAGGCCCTTGCCGGCCTTGAACTTGGGCTGCGACGAAGCCTTGATCGGCATCGGCTCACCGGTACGCGGGTTACGGCCGGTCGACGCCTTGCGCTTCGAGACCGAGAAGGTGCCGAAGCCGACGAGGCGAACCTCGTCCCCTTTCTTGAGTGCGGTGGTGACCGCGTCGAAGACCGCTTCCACGGCCTTGCTCGCATCGCCCTTGCTGAGGCCAGCGGTGTCAGCGACCGTCGCGATCAGTTCCTGCTTGTTCATGCCCTTAGAACCCCTGCTCTTCTGTGGCTATGTGATGAGAAGACTCGCGGCGCCGTAACGCCGGTGGGGCAGCAAACAGGCTCCCGCCCCCGGTGTAAAGGGGAAAGCGCGCCAACGCGCCGAAACGACGCGAGAATCTGCCCTTACATCATCTCAACCTAATGACGAAGCGGCTCTCCACCCGTTGCGGATACCGGCGGCTGCGCCGCCAGTTCGTCCGCCTCGGTCCAGTCGATCGCGGCGAGCGGTTCGGTCAGCGCGAGCTTGAGCACCTCGTCGACATGCGCGACGGGAATGATCTTCAGCCCTTCGCGGATGTTGGCGGGAATCTCGGCCAGATCCTTCTCATTCTCCTGCGGGATCAGCACCGTGGTGATGCCCCCGCGCAGCGCCGCGAGCAGCTTTTCCTTGAGCCCGCCGATCGGCAGCACGCGACCGCGCAGCGTGACCTCTCCGGTCATCGCCACATCCTTGCGCACCGGAACGCCGGTGAGCGTCGAGACGATCGCGGTGACGATGCCGATGCCCGCCGACGGACCATCCTTGGGCACCGCGCCTTCCGGCAAGTGGATATGGATGTCCTTGCGCGCGAACAGGCTGGGCTTGATGCCGTAGGACGGGCTGCGCGCCTTGATGAAGCTGAAGGCGGCGTCGACCGACTCCTTCATCACGTCGCCGAGCTTGCCGGTGGTCTTGACCGCCCCCTTGCCGGGCACGGTGACGCTTTCGATCGTCAGCAACTCACCGCCGACCTCGGTCCAGGCGAGACCGGTGACGGCCCCGATCTGGTGCTCTTCCTCGCCGATGCCGAAGCGGTATTTCCGCACCCCGGCGAACTCATGGAGGTTCTCGGGCGTCACGGTGACGCTCTCCGCCTTGCCTTCGAGGATGCGGCGCAGCGCCTTGCGCGCGAGCTTCGCGATCTCACGCTCGAGCGTGCGGACGCCGGCCTCACGGGTGTAATAGCGGATCAGGTCGCGCAGGCCCTCATCGGTCAGCTCGAACTCTTCAGCCTTGAGGCCATGCGCATCGATCTGTTTTTCGAGCAAATGGCCCTTGGCGATCTCGACCTTCTCGTCCTCGGTATAGCCTTCGAGCCGGATAATCTCCATACGGTCGAGCAAAGGCTGCGGCAAATTCAACGAGTTAGCGGTAGTAACGAACATCACGTCTGAGAGATCGACGTCGATCTCCAGATAATGGTCGTTGAACTTGCTGTTCTGTTCCGGATCCAGCACCTCGAGCAGCGCCGAGGCCGGATCGCCGCGGAAGTCCTGACCGAGCTTGTCGATCTCGTCGAGCAGGAACAGCGGGTTGCTGGTACCGGCCTTTTTCAGGTTCGACACGACCTTGCCCGGCAGCGAGCCGATATAGGTGCGGCGGTGGCCGCGGATCTCGGCCTCGTCGCGCACGCCGCCCAGCGACTGACGGATGAACTCGCGCCCCGTGGCCTTGGCGATCGACTTGCCGAGCGAGGTCTTGCCGACGCCCGGAGGGCCGACGAGGCACAGGATCGGCCCCTTCAGCTTGTTGGTGCGCGCCTGAACCGCGAGATACTCGATGATGCGGTCCTTGACCTTCTCAAGGCCATAGTGGTCCGCGTCGAGCACCGCTTCGGCCTCGACCAGATCCTTCTTCAGCTTCGACTTCTTGCCCCAGGGCAGGCCCAGCAGCACGTCGAGATAGTTGCGCACGACGGTCGCCTCGGCGCTCATCGGCGCCATGGTCTTGAGCTTCTTGAGTTCGCCCTGTGCCTTGGCGCGCGCTTCCTTGCTGAGCTTGAGCGTGGCGATCTTCTGGGTCAGCTCGGCGATCTCGTCGCCCTCGCCTTCCTCGCCCTCGTTACCGAGCTCGCGCTGGATCGCCTTCAACTGCTCGTTGAGGTAATATTCGCGCTGGGTCTTCTCCATCTGGCGCTTCACGCGCGAGCGGATCTTCTTCTCGACCTGAAGCACGCCGAGCTCGCCCTCCATGAAGGCGAACACCATTTCGAGCCGCTTCTGGGGATCGTCCTCGACCAGCATGCTCTGCTTGTCGGCGACCTTGACCGCGATATTGCCCGCGACCGCATCGGCAAGGCGCGAGGCTTCCTCGATCTCG
>DATIGZ010000555.1:0-1612 GCA_035481255.1 Sphingomonas sp.
AGGCGGACAAGTGGCAGAAGGACTTCGTTCCGTACGGTACACCGTGCAGCGAGATGTTCGATCCGGCGACGCAGAAGGTGGAGATTCTGCGCTGTGAGCTGGAAGCGATGCGCAAGCGGCTCGACGAACTGCTCGCCGAGCGCGAAGCCGGCGGCGGCACCAGGAAGCAGCGCGACCGCGCGTGACGGGAACAGTCACCCCCTTTCCGATGAAGACGCCCGGCCAGATCGGGTTCGAGCGCGCCGAGTTGACCCGCATCCTGGACCTTTACGGCCGGATGGTGGCCGCAGGGCACTGGCGTGACTATGCGATCCAGCTTGGGCGGGACGCCGCGATCTTCGCGGCCTTTCGCCGCGCCGCCGAACGCCCGGAGTTCCGCGTCGAGAAGCGCCCGGCGTTGCGCAACCGGCAGGGTATGTGGGCGCTGGTCAACGAAGCCGGCGCGGTTCTGAAGCGCGGGCATGAGCTCGGCCCGATTCTCGCCCCCGTCGAACGCCGGCTGATGAAGCTGGTCGAGGATTGATCGTCAGGCGGTGAACCGCTTGGTGAAACCCTTCACGTTGCCCGCTTCGGCCGGCATCGCGTCGATCCGCGCGACATCGGCCATCGTCGGCCCTTCGCGACACCGATCGACAAAGGTGTCGAGCGCCATGTCCTCGCCGTCGACCAGGATTTCCACCCGACCGTCCTGGAGGTTGCGGACCCACCCGATCACCCCGAGCTGGCGCGCGGTACGCACCGCCCAGTCGCGATAGCCGACGCGCTGCACGCGTCCCTCGATCAGCAAACGCTGAGCACTCATATTCGCTTTACCCCGCATACCCGCGCGCAAACGCCGCGCACCCAGTTGTCATAATTCAGGGATGGGGCAGCTGCGAAGGCCGCTCAGGCGCAAATGCGGGGCATTTCGGCGCGCTTTCGGCGGTGTTAGGCTGCTGTCCATGAAAATAGACCTCAGCAACTATGAGAATGGCGACAAGTTCGCCGGGGATTACGACAAGGCTCTGGCCGAGGTGCAGGAGAGGCTGGAGCGTATCCAGGTCGCGCACATCGTTCACAAGCGGCCCGCGATCCTGGTGCTCGAAGGCTGGGACGCGGCGGGGAAGGGCGGGGTTATCAAGCGCATGACCGCGCAATGGGATCCGCGCTTCTTCGAGGTCATGCCGATCAGCGCGCCGAGCGAGGATGAACTGGCGCATCACTTCCTGTGGCGCTTCTGGACGCGCCTGCCGGCCAAGGGACACATCGCGATCTTCGACCGCAGCTGGTACGGTCGCGTGCTCGTCGAGCGGGTGGAGGGTTATGCGAGCAAGGCCGAGTGGAAGCGCGGCTATGACGAGATCAACGCCTTCGAGGAGCAACAGATCGATGCGGGGGCGACGATTGTGAAGCTGTTCGTGCACATCACGCAGGGGAAGCAGGACAGGGAACTGGCCGAGCGGCTCGACGATCCGTGGAAGCGATGGAAGACCGGGCCGGACGACTACCGTAACCGGGCCAGGCGCGCGGACTATCTTGAGGCGATCGAGGACATGTTCGCGAAGACCAGCACCAGGCACGCGCCCTGGACGGTGATTGATGGCAACAGCCGCAAGGCCGGGCGCATCGCGGC
>DATIGZ010000556.1:0-2818 GCA_035481255.1 Sphingomonas sp.
CGCGAGGAGCCAGCGCCCCGGCCTCACGCCGCCGGCTCCTCGCGCGCATATGCCGCCGACAACTGGCGATAGGCACGCGAATTGAACGCCACGAGCGCTACCAGCACGCCGATCACGCCCGCGATCGTGAACACCAGCGCCATCCCGCGCTCAGGCCCGCGCCCATACCAGTCGCCGATCGCGTCGGCCCCCGCCCCGCTCGTCATGAACGGGATGAACACGAACTGGGTGAGCGGCGCGATCAGGAAGGCGGTAAGCGGTGACGCCGCCTGCTCAACCGACTGGGCAAAGCCGAACACCCTGCCCTGCCGCTCGAACGGCACCACCTTCTGCAAGGTGGTCTGCTCCGCCGCCTCGGCATAGGGACCGAGGAACAGCCAGATGAAACAGCCCGCGGCGAGCAGCGCGATCGACGACTGGATCGTGAACACCGCCGCGACCGCCCACACGATCACGTTTACCAGCAGCAATGTCCTGAGCGGGTTGCGGCCGAGCCCGGTACGCGAGATCAGAAATCCGCTGAGGATGAAGGCACAGGACACGAACGCCCATAGCAGCCCCCACGCCTCGACCTTCATCAGCGACAGGCCATAGGCATCCATCAGCGCCATGAACACGCCGCCCAGCAGGTTGTTGAACGCCGCGAAGAAGATCAGCGCGAACAGACCCGGCACCGCGCCCACGACCCGGATCGTCCCGGCCAGATCGACACGTTTGGGCTCGTCATGCGCATCCGCGGGAACCTGTTCGTCCACCCGGACAAAGGCGAGGTGCAGCATCGTCAGTGCCGACAGCGCGATCGCGAACCCCAGCGTCGCGACCATCCCGCCCCATGCGACAAGAAAGCCGCTGATCGCCGATGTCGTGAGGAAGCCGATCCCGGTCACCATGCCGACAAGACCATTGGCCTTGTCGCGCCGGTCCTCGGGCACCAGCAGCGTCACCAATGTCGGCAGCGCGATGTTGCGCAGATTGCCCGCGATCACCCCCAGCATCACCGCGAACAGGAACAGCCACAGCGGGGCGGCGGCGATCCTCGCCATGCTGCCTTCGGGCACGAGCCAGTACCCGGCCAGCGACAACGCGTAGAGGAGCAGGGACGCGGCGCTCGACGCCATCATCACCCGCGTCTTGCGGTGATGATCGACAAGGCTGCCGAACCAGATCGCCAGCGCTGCGGTCAGCACCAGATACATGCCCGCGATCATCCCCGTCGCGAACACCGATTTGGTCTCGAGAAACACCCAGAACGTGACCGCGAACCACACGGTGAAGTTGGTGATGCTCGCGATCAGGTTGTTGATCAGAAGGTGATGAAAGGGGGTCATACGGTCCTCGGGGGGCACGATGGCGGTTTACGTACGCCAGTGCCACCCCCGAGGACGGAGCCGGACGTCCGCCACCGTCACGCAACACGGCGGGCGCCCGTCTCCTTATGATCAGGGCATCGCCCTAGGGGGTCGTGGCCGCGGCCTCGCGCCGTACCGGCACCGGAGCATCTTCCCAACCGCCGCCCAGCGCCTTGAACAGGGCCACCTGCGCCTCGGCCAGCGCCGCGTTGGACTGGGCGAGCGCGGCGCGCGCCGAAGCCCGGTCGCGCTCGGCGTCGATCCGCTGGAGCAGGCTGTCGCGGCCCGCTTCGAAGCGCAGGATCGCGATTCGCGCGGCGTTGGTCGCCGCGGTGTCCGCGCGGCGCAGCGCGACGTTGCGCTCGATCTCGCCCGAATAGCGCGCCAGCGCCTGCTCGACCTCGCGCAACGCGGTCAGCACGGTGCCGTCGAACGCCGCGAGCGAGCCTTCGGCGCCGGCCTCGGCCTGGCGGATCTGCGCGCGCGCCGCGGTGATGTTCGGGAAGCTCCAGCTGAGCAGCGGCCCGAGCGAGAAGTTGAACGAGGAACCCTTGCCCAGATCATCGAGGCTCTGCGAGCCGAGCGACACCGACCCCAGCAGCCGGATCGAGGGATAGAGCGCCGCCGTCGCCACGCCGACCCGCGCCGTGTCCGCCGCGAGCAGCCGTTCGGCCTGACGCACATCGGGCCGCCGCGCGAGCAGCGCCTGCCCGTCGCCGACCGGGATCAGCTCCGAAACGCCCGGCGGCGTCGCGCACGCATTCGCCTGCGTGTCCAGCTCCGCCGGCGGCTTGCCGGTCAGCGTGGCCAGCGCATAAAGCGCCGCACGCCGCTCAGCCTCGAACGCCGGGACCTGCGCGCGAGCGTTCTCGGTCAGCACGCGCGCCTGATCAATGTCGCGCGCGGTGCCGCGTCCGGCCTCGACCAGCCGCTGGGTCAGCTCGAAGGTGCGGGTCTGAAGCCGCACCGTCTCGCGCGCCACTTCGGCCTGCGCCGCGAAGCCGCACGCCGCGGCATAGGTCCGCGCCGTCTCCGCCGCGACAGCGACGCGCGCGCCGTCGAGCGCGGCCTGCGCCGCCTCGGTATCGCCGCGCGATGCCTCGATCGAACGGCTTACCCGCCCGAACAGATCGACCTCATAGGAAGCATCGAAGCCGATCTGGAAGGAGTCGAACTCGATCCCGTCAACTCCCGGAGGAAGCTGAGCCCCGGCCTGCCCGGCCGCCCCGATACGCTGCCGCGAATATTGGCCCTGAACCGTCGTGCCGGGCAGCCGCTGGCCGCGCGATTCCGACAGGATCGCACGCGCGCGCTTGAGGTTCGCCGAGGCCTGCCGGATGTCGGTGTTGTGGGTCAACGCCTCCACCACCAGCCGGTCGAGCACCGGATCCTTGAACAGCCGCCACCATTCGCCCTCGACCGCGCCCGGCGAAACCTTGGTCATGCCGGGATCGACAAAGGCAGCGGCC
>DATIGZ010000557.1:0-4338 GCA_035481255.1 Sphingomonas sp.
GCTATACCCAACTCGCGACCCTGAAGATCCCGGCGGGCCTCGCACCGGGAACCGCTTTGCCGATCACCGTGCGCGCCGACTATCTGGTCTGCACCGACGAGGTGTGCGTGCCCGAGACGGAGAATCTGGCGATCAACCTCACCGTTGGTGACGGCGCGATCCCCGCCGAGCGGCGCACGCGATTCGACGAATGGCGCCGGGTATTTCCCAAACCGCTGGGCAGCGAGGGTAAGTTCGCGGTGGCCGACGGTGTGCTGCGGATCGCGATCCCTTATCCGGCGGGGTCGCCGCTGGGTGCTGATGCCTATTTCTTCCCGCTGACGCTGGAGGCGGTGAACTATTCGGCGCCGCAGAAGCTGACGCGCGACGGCGATACCGTGGTGGTCGAAGTGAAGGCGGGTACCAAGGTTCCGGCAAAGCTTGAGGGCGTGCTGGCAGTGGCTCCGGGGCAGGGCTTCGCGCTGGCGGCGGCGCCCGGCGCGGTGACGGCGGGCGCGGCGCAGGGCGGCGCGATCGACTGGACCGCGGCACTGGTAGCGCTGGGCGGGGCGCTGCTCGGCGGGCTGATCCTCAACGTCATGCCTTGCGTGTTCCCGATCCTCAGTCTCAAGGCTTTGAGCCTTGCCAAGAGCGGGACGAGCGAAGGCCATGCCCGGGCAGAGGCGCTGGCGTACACCGCGGGCGTAGTGCTGGTCGTGCTGGCGCTGGGCGGTGCGATGTTAGGGCTGCGCGCGGCGGGCGCGAGCGTGGGCTGGGCGTTCCAGCTCACCGACGCCCGCGTGATCCTGTTCCTGCTGCTGCTGGTGCTGGGCATCGCGCTCAATCTTGCGGGGTTGTTCGAGCTGATGACGCCGCGGTTGGCGGGCAAGCTGGCGGGCGGCGGATCGGGCGGCGCATTCATGACCGGGGCGCTGGCGGCGTTCATCGCGACGCCGTGCACGGGGCCGTTCATGGGCGCGGCGCTGGGTGCGGCGCTGGTCCTGCCCTGGTATGTGGCCCTGCTGATCTTCCTCGGCCTTGGGCTGGGGCTGGCGTTGCCATTCCTGCTGCTCGGCTTCGTGCCCGCCCTCAGGCGGATGCTGCCCAAGCCGGGCGCGTGGATGGACACTTTCCGCAAGATCCTGTCGGTGCCGATGTTCCTGACCGCGATCGCGCTCGCCTGGGTGCTGGGGGGATTGAAGGGCGTCAACGGCATGGCGGTCGGGTTGATCGTCGCGCTTGCGCTGGCGGTGGTTCTGTGGGTGCTCGGACGGCGGCAGATGAAGGGCGCGGGTGGCGGCGCGGGGTGGATCGCTGCGCTCCTTGTGACGGCCGGGGGCATCTGGGCAGTGGCGGAGGTCGAGAAACCCGCGCTGGCAGCCGAGGTCAAAGCCGCCGGTGCCGAGCCGTTCAGCGAAGCGCGGCTGGCGGCGCTGCGGGCGGAGGGCCGGCCGGTCTTCGCCTACTTCACCGCCGACTGGTGTGTGACGTGCAAGGTCAATGAGAAGACCGCGATCGAAACCGATGCGGTGCGCGATGCGTTCAAGGACGGCAATGTCGCGGTGCTGGTAGGGGACTGGACTGACGGCGATCCCGCGCTTGGCCGCTTCATCGAACAGCACAACCGCGCGGGTGTTCCGCTATACCTTTGGTATCCCAAGGGTTCGGCCGAACCGAAGGTCTTGCCCCAAGTGCTGACGCAAGGCATGTTGTCCGCGCTTCCGGGGGACGATGGGTAACGCGAAACCAGGAGACAGGGTGATGAACAAGTTGATCCCGATCGGTGCGGCAATGCTCGTGGCACTTACGGTGCCTGGCGCGGCCGAGCAGGTGAATGGCCAGAAGGCGACCGATTTCAAGCTGACCGATGCCAATGGCAAGGTGGTCCAGCTGTCCGAATTCAAGGGCAAGACGGTGGTTCTCGAGTGGAACAACCCCGGCTGCCCGTTCGTGCAGCGCCACTATCAGGGCAATATGCAGAAGACCCAGACCGCGGCGAAAGCCGGCGGGGTGGTCTGGTTGACGATCAATTCGGGCGCGCCGGGCAAGCAGGGCCATGTCGATGGCGCTGGTGCCAAGAAATGGGTGGGCGAACAGAAGGCGGTTCCCGCCCATTATCTCCTCGATCCCAAAGGTGTGGTCGGCAAGGGCTATTCGGCCAAGACCACGCCGCACATGTACATCATCGATGGGCAGGGCGTGCTGCGCTATCAGGGCGGCATCGATGACAAACCCGCGGCGCGGGTCGAGGAAATGGGCTCGGCACGAAACCATGTGCTGGCCGCGCTGGGCGAGATGAAAGCGGGTAAGCCCGTGTCGGTCGCGACCAGCCAGCCTTATGGCTGCTCGGTCAAATACGCCGAATAGAGGGCTTTCCGTCCCTGTTTATAGGGGGCAGGGGCGGAGAGAAGGCCGGGGGGAACCCCGGCCTTTTTTCATGCGGCAAGACGGGTAGCAAAGTCCCTTGTGCGACGCAGCAAAGCGTTGCAGCATGGCGATGGCCGGGCATTCCAACAGGTGGGAGCCGGCACCGGGAGGCTGAATGGGGACAGGCCGCGCGTTCGATGAGATCTGGGGTCATGGCGGACCGGAAAGTCCGCGTGCTGACTTCGCCGCATTGTCGGAATGGATCGCGGAAACTCCTCAGTCCGAATTGCATCGCCGTCAGCAATCGGCGGAGGCCACCTTCCGCCAGCTGGGCATCACCTTTGCCGTCTATGGCGACAGCGATGCGAGCGAGCGCATCATCCCGTTTGACATCGTGCCGCGTATCTTCCTCCACGACGAATGGCAGCGGCTGAGCGCCGGGCTGGTTCAGCGGGTCGAGGCGATCAACGCGTTCCTCGAGGATATTTACGGTGAGCGCCGCATCCTGAAGGAAGGCGTGATCCCTGCCGAGCTGATCCTGAAGAACCCGCAGTTCCGGCCCGAGGTTGCGGGTATCCGTCCGCCGCACGGGATCTGGGCGCATATCTGCGGGATCGATCTCGTCCGTACCGGCCCGGACGAATTCTGGGTGCTGGAGGACAATGCGCGGACCCCCTCCGGGGTCTCCTATATGCTGGAAAACCGCGAGGCGATGATCCGGCTGTGCCCCGAGCTGTTCCGCAGCTTTCGCGTGGCGGCAGTGGACAGCTACAGCGATATGCTGCGCGAGACGATGCGGTCCGTGGCGCCCGATACGCGCGGTGGCGTGCCGGTGTGCGTGGTGCTGACGCCGGGGCATTTCAACTCGGCCTATTACGAGCACAGCTTCCTCGCGGACACGATGGGCGTGGAACTGGTCGAGGCGGCCGACCTCGTGGTCGATGATGACGTGGTCTACATGCAGACCATCGCTGGCCGGGTGAAGGTCGATGTGATCTATCGGCGCATCGACGACGATTTCCTCGATCCGCTGGTGTTCCGTCCGGACTCGCTGCTCGGAGTGCCGGGGATTATTTCTGCCTATCGTGCGGGCAATGTCGCGCTGATCAACGCGCCCGGCAACGGCATCGCCGACGACAAGGCGATCTACAGCTACATGCCCGAGATCGTGAAATTCTATTCGGGCAGAGAGGCGAAGCTCCCGAATGTCGAGACGTGGCGCTGCCGCGAACCGGAAGCGCTCAAATACGTCCTCGACCATCTCGATGAGGTGGTGGTGAAGCTGGTCGACGGGTCGGGCGGATACGGCATGCTGGTCGGCCCGACTGCGACCAGGGCAGAGATCGAGGCGTTCCGCGGCGCGCTCAAGGCCGAGCCGCACCGCTATATCGCTCAGCCCACGCTGGCGCTGTCGACTGTGCCGACCGTTACCGAGACCGGGCTGGCGCCGCGGCATGTGGATTTCCGGCCGTTCGTGCTGACAGGATCCGATGGCGTGCGCGTGGTGCCCGGCGGATTGACCCGCGTCGCGCTCAAGGAAGGGTCGCTGGTGGTCAATTCCAGTCAGGGCGGCGGGACCAAGGACAGCTTCGTGCTGTTGCCTGAGGGCGATACCCAGACCCAGACACAGGTGCTGGGCTGATGCGAATGCTTTCACGCACAGCGGCGGCGCTTTACTGGTTGGGCCGCTATGTCGAACGCGCGGATTTCACCGCCCGGCTGGTCGAGGCGACGGTGCGCCTCGACGCATTGTCGGCGCGGCCTGCGGGTGAGGCGGCGTGGGCCAGCGCGCTCAGTGTCACCTATAATTCGGAGGGGTTCGCGGCGACCGGACAGACGGTGAGCCAGCAGCCGGTGGCACGCTATTTGACCCTCGACATGACCCATCCCGGATCGATCATCCGGTGTCTGGAGCAGGCGCGCAACAACGCGCGGGCGGTGCGGACCGCGCTGACCCGTGAAGCGTGGACCGCGATCAACCGGCTGTGGCTG
>DATIGZ010000558.1:0-5256 GCA_035481255.1 Sphingomonas sp.
GAGCAGATATGGATTCGACTCTCGCCCGACCGCGGCGCGAGGCTATACCTCACAGCCTTTCCGCACTCGTCGCGCCGCGCGCGGCATGGTGCCCCCCGTTCGAGCAAAACTGATGCGGATCCTGCTGGTAGAAGACACTCGCGACGTGGGTGAAGGTATCGTCGAGAATATCGAACGCATGGGCCATTCGGTCGACTGGGCGCCCAACGGAGAAGCGGGCGACGAGTGGCTGCGGGAATCGACCTATCAACTCGTCGTGCTCGATCTCATGCTGCCCAAGATGGACGGCATCACGCTGCTCAAGCGGCTTCGCGAACGGCGCGACGGCACGCCGGTCCTGATCCTGACCGCGCGTTCCGGTATCGACGACCGGATCGACACACTTGATCTGGGCGCCGACGATTATCTGGTGAAGCCCTTCGACTTCCGCGAGCTGCAGGCCCGTATCCGCTCGCTGCTGCGGCGGCACACGGGCGACCGGACGAACGAGCTCAAATGCGGCGAACTGGTTTTCGACCGCAGCGCGCGCGTCGCGCGGATCGGTGACAAGGTCATCGGCCTGACGCGCCGCGAATTGTCGCTGCTCGAAATCTTCCTCGCGCGGCAGACCCAGGTCTTCAGCAAGGCCCAGCTGCTCGACCAGCTCTTCGGCTACAATGCCGAACTGAGCGAGAACAGCGTCGAGGTGATGATCGCACGGCTGCGGCGCAAGCTGGCCGGTGCAGGCGTCGAGATCACGACGCAGCGCGGAATCGGCTATCGCATGATCGCGGTATGAGCCGAACAGCCAGGCAGGCGAAGGTGGTGCCGGATTCGATCTTTGGGCGCCTGCGGCTGCTGCTGACGATCGTATTCGCGCTCGGCGGGATCGCCGCGATGGTCGCCGCGTGGTTCTTCTCGACCGCCGCCGCCACCGAATCCTATGACCGGCTGCTCGTCAGCGCGGCGACCCAGATCAGCGGCGGGATCGGCATCGATCAGGGACGGGTGACGGTGCTGCCGCCCGATTCCACGTTCGACACGCTGGCTCAGTCTGCCGGGGACCGCTTCTTCTTCGCGGTTCGCGGCCCGGGCGGCGAGCTGCTCACCGGGTACGAATCGCTGAACGTCGAGGGCAGCCGGCCGAACGACGGGGTGCCGGTGCTGGATTATCGCGACTATGCCGGGGCCAAGATGCGCGTCATCACGCTCTATCGTCTGGTGGCGTCACCGACGATCAACGGGTGGTGCAGCGTGGTCGTTGCCCAGACGCTGGAAGCGCGCAATCGTCTGGTTGCCCGTCTGATGGTGAAGATCGGCGGGCTGATCATCTTCGTCGGCGCGCTCGGCTATATCGCCTCGCTCCAGGCGGCGCGGCGCGCGCTGCTGCCCTTCGACCGGATCGGGCGGGCGCTGGCCGAGCGCCGGAGCCATGCGACCGAGCCGCTCGAGGTCGAAAGCCCGCGCGAGACTCAGGCGCTGGTCGAAGCCATCAACACCGCGTTCCGCAATCTCAACGAACGCATGACGCGGCTGGAAGGCTTCGCGGGGATCGCGGCGCATCAGATCCGCACGCCGCTGGCGGCAATCGGCGCGCAGACCGAATTGCTTCTGACCGACAAGACTCAGGCCGCGAGAGCGGCGCGGGTCGACCGGATCCGGACGCATGTCTCGAAACTCAGCCGCCTGACCAACCAGCTGCTGGGCCAGACGATGGTCAGCTATCGCGCGGGACGCATTCCGCATCAGCCGCTCTCGGTCATCGATCTCGCCCGGCAGGTGCTTCGCGACGCGGTTCCGGAATGGCTCGACCGCGATCTGCAGGTCGAGCTGGATGCGCCACACACGCCCGTTTTCGTCGAGGGCGACAAGCTCATGCTGCGCGAGGCGCTGGTCAATCTCGTCGGCAACGCGGTGACGCACGGCGCGACCTCGCTGCTCATCGTCCGGGTGCGCGCCGAGAAGGACTTCGTCACGATCAGCGTCGCGGATGACGGCCCGGGAATTCCGCCCGAGCTGTGGGAAAGCGCGTCCCGCCCCTTCCATCTGCCGCGCGTCGAGCGGGACGGAGCGGGACTGGGCCTGTCGATCGTGGCGGACGCGGCGCGCGGCCACGGCACGAAGCTGGCCTTCGCCACGAGCGACGACGGCCTGTTCGTGATCAGCATGACGCTGCCGCGCGTGTTTCCCCGGGAGGAAAGCGCATGAAGCGTGCCCTGACCATCGCGGTGCCGATCACACTCGCCCTCCTCGGGGCACTCGGGGCTTGGGCCGTGCTGCGGTCACCGCCTGCGTCGCGCGGTCATTTCGATCCGCCCGACGGGGCGATCGTGACCTATTTTCCGGCGCGCGAGCAGGAGCGCAGCCTGCCGCTCGTCATCTCCAGCTCGATGGATGCGGGGTTCATGCGGCCCTTTCTGCTCGCTTATCAACGGCACCACCCCGCGGCGACGATCGTTTACCTGCAATCGAGCAGCAACGCGTTCCTCGATCGAGCGCTCGATGCCTGCCATCGCGGAGGTCAGGCCGCGGATATCTACCTTACCTCGTCGACCGACCATCTCGTACGCCTCGCCAACGAGAATTGCGCCCAGACGCTTCCGTCTTCGATCGGCGCGGCGGCGCCCGCGCGGGCCGCGTGGCGCGATCAGGTCGTGGCCTTCACGGTCGAGCCGGCGGTGTTCATCTTCGGCCGCCAGTCCGCCGATCTGCCCGGCCCCATGCCGACCAATCACAGCCAGCTTCTCGACTGGCTGCGCTTGCTGCCGCAGGTCAAAGGGCGGATCGGCACCTATGATATCGAGGCTTCGGCCGACGGCTATAATTTTGCCGCCGCCGATTCGCGTCAGATGGCGGTCTATGGCCGCCTGCTGGAGGCGCTCGGCCGTTCCGACATCCGGCTGTACTGCTGTTCGAACGTGATGGTCGACGCGGTCGACCGCGGTGAGATCCTGTTCGCCTACAACGTCCAGCTTTCCTACGCCTATGCCGCACAACGCGCGGGAAGCCGCATCCGCGTCGTGCTTCCGGACGACTTCCAGTCGCTCCAGACGGTATCGCTGATGGTCCCCAAGTCCGCGCGCTCGCCGGCCACCGCGACATCGCTCGCGGCATTTCTGGTCTCCGACGAGGCGCGCCGGATCGCGCTGCACGACCTCGCGCCGCCCGACCGCCCGACCGGCAAGGCCGGCCCTCAGGCGGAACAGCTGCTGGCGCAGGCCTCCGTAACCCCGTTGCTGCTGAGCCTGCAGGACCGCGCGCGGCGCACGCAGCTCATCCGCGAATGGCGCGAAGCCATCGCCAAGTCCGCAACCGTGATCGACCGCGCGCCATAGCGCCGCGCGACCCCCTTCGTTCAACTCGCAAGGACCGCCAGTAACTCCATGACGAAGCTTTCCCGATCCCCGCTCCCGCGTCTTCCCGGCTCGTTCGAGGCGCTGGCCTATCCCCTAGCCCGCGTTACGCCCGGCATCGTCCATATCGGCCTTGGCGGTTTCCACCGCGCGCATATGGCCCGCTACACGCACGACCTGATGGGCGTCGATGACGAGGCGCTCGGCTGGGGCATTCAAGGCGCCGGTCTCAGGACCAACGACGCGCCGCTGGTTCAGGCGCTCGATGCGCAGGACTGCCTCTACAGTCTCGTCGAACGGGAGGACGATCGCGAGAATCGCGCGCTGATCGGCTCGATCGTCGCGGCGATCGACGCCTCGGCCTCGACCGGGGCGCTGCTGACGGCGATCGACGATCCGCGTATCCGGATCGTCAGCGCGACCGTCACCGAAAACGGCTACCATCTCGATCGCTCGACCAAGCAGCTCGATCTCGCCAGCCCCGGCATCGTCGCCGACCTTGCAGCGCCGCATATGCCGGCGACGCTGCCCGGGATTCTGGTCGAGGGCTATCGCCGCCGGCGCGACAGCGGCGCCCCGCCCTTCACCTCGCTCTCTTGCGACAATATCCAGCATAACGGCAACGTCCTGAAGGCGGCCGTGCTGACGCTGGCACGGCAGCAGGACGCCGGTCTGGCCGACTGGATCGAGGCCAATGCCAGCTTCCCCAACACGATGGTCGACCGCATCACCCCGGTGCCCACGGCAGCCGAAATCGAAGCCTTCGCGTCGGACACCGGGATCGACGACCGCGCATCGCTCAGCGCCGAAATCTTCCGCCAATGGGTGATCGAGGACAATTTCGTCGCGGGTCGGCCGGCATGGGAAAAGGTCGGCGCGCAGTTCGTCGAAGACGTGACGCCCTATGAATTCATGAAGCTGCGTCTGCTCAACACCAGCCACCTCGGGATCTCGGCCCTCGGCCAGCTCTCCGGCTACGCGCTGGTCGGCGAAGCGATGGGCGACGATCTGATCCGTCGGTACATGATCGCGCTGATGGACAATGAAGTCGGCCCGACGCTGATGCCCGTCCCCGGGGTCGATCTCGACCTTTACAAGCGCCGGCTCGTCGCGCGCTTCGCCAACCGGGCGATCCGGGATACGACCCAGCGCGTCAACAGCGATGCGCCGATCAACCTTCTGCTCGATCCGCTGCGCGACCGTCTGGCGGCCGATGCGCCGATCGATCTCCTCGCGCTGGCTCTGGCGGCGTGGCTGCGCCGCGTGCGCGGAACCGACGAACGGGGCCAGCCGATCCAGATCGTCCACCCGATGGCCGCCCTGCTCGCAGACAAGGCGAAGGAAGGCGGTCGCGACCCGGCGCCGCTGCTGTCGATCGGCGCCCTGTTCGGCGCAGTGGGGCAGGACGAACGCGTGCTGGCCGCGGTCGGCGAATGGCTGGGCTCGATCTGGGACATCGGCACGAAGGCAACGGTCGCGAAGGCCGCCGCTCGCGGATTGTTCTAGCGCCGGATCGACGCGCGCGACGTCACTCCGGGTGAACGTCGCGCGCCCGGTCTAGCGGGGGGACAGCGCGTCGAGGCCAAGCGCGATCGCACCCAGCGGCCCCGCCTGTTCGCCCAAAGCGGCGATGTCGATCACCCCGTCGATCGCCTCGTCGAGACCGGCGACATAGCCGGCAAGCGACGCGAGCGCCGCATGACGGGCGCGGGCGACCAGCCAGGGCCGCGAACAGGCAATGCTGCCGCCAAGTGCGATTCTCTGCGGGGACACGGCGAGGATCAGGCTCGCGAGCAACGCGCCAAGATCGTGCGCGACCGCTTCCCAGCCCGGATGATCGTCCGGCACTTGCGCGCCGGGCATGCCGAAGCGGGCGGCGATCGCCGGGCCTGCGATCAATCCCTCGATACAGTCACCGTGGAAG
>DATIGZ010000559.1:0-9453 GCA_035481255.1 Sphingomonas sp.
GAGCCGCGCCGCGCCGGCCTCGCCCTCGCCGCGCTCGCGGTGGTGCAGGCGGCCGATCTCGTTCCCATGGCGCTGTCGATCCGCGCTCAAAGCGCGGAGGCGCGCGGCGCACCGCTTTATGTCCGCACCGTCTCGCCCGAATGGGACCGGCTGATCGAACAGGCGAAGGATGTCGCCTTCGTCCCCGGCGACGTGACCAAGGGGCTCGGCGTGTTTCAGGAGGTCGCGTGGCGCGCGGCGAAGGCAAAGGTACCGGTCCGCGCCGTCTACGCCGCCCGCCCCTCGCTCGCCAGCAATGCGCGGCAGGACGCCGAGACAAAGGCCTTCCGCGGCGGCACCGTCGTGCCCGGCCGTCTCTACATTCTGATCGACGGGGAGCCGATTCCGCCACCTTTGCTCGGCCGCGCCCGTCCGCTGGACGGGGTCACGATCATTTTCGAACCGTAGCGGGCTACTTCTTCATCGCTTCGATGATGCGCTTCACATCCTGACTGCGGCCGCGCGGCAGGATCAGCACATCGTCGCCGTCGGCAACCACGATCAGGTCGGAAACGCCGACCAGCGCCACGCGCTTGCCCGCGCCGGCCCGCACCAGACAATCGGCGGTGTCGATCGCGATCACCGACCCTCGGTTCGCGTTGCCGGCACCGTCGCGCTCGCTGATCGCGTGCAGCGTGTCCCAGCTTCCAACGTCGGACCAGCCCATGCTCACCGGCACCACCGCGACCCGCGCGGCCTTCTCCATCACCGCATAATCGATCGAATCCGACGGCGATTTCGCGAACTCGGCCTCGTCGGGCAAGATTCGCGCGCCTTCGCGCACCGCCCGGTCCATCGCCGCCCGCGTCGCCGCCAGCATCTCGGGCGCGAAGCTCGCCAGCGCGTCGAGATAGGCGTCCGCGCGAAACAGGAAAATGCCGCCGTTCCACGCATGGTCACCGGCCGCGATCATCGCCTCCGCCACCGGACGCAAAGGCTTTTCGACGAAGCGCCGCACCTTGTGCACGCCCGCGCCGATCGTCTCGCCGACCTGAATATAGCCATAGCCTGTCTCCGGCGCGTCCGGCGTGATGCCGAACGTCACCAGCCAGCCGTCCTCGACCAGCGGCATCGCCGCGTGGATCGCCGCGTGGAACGCCGCCACGTCGCCGATCACATGGTCCGACGGCATCACCAGCAGCGGATCGCTTCCGCCGCCCGCCGCCAGCGCCGCCAGCGCGATCGCCGGCGCGGTGTTGCGTCCCATCGGCTCCAGGATCAGCGCCTGCGCCCGCGCCTCGACCGCGCCCAGCTGCTCCTCGACCATGTCGGCGTGCAGGGCGTTGGCGACGATCACCGGCGCCGCGAAATGCTCACCCGCCGGCGTACGCCGGGCGGTGAGCTGGAGCATCGTCTCCTCCGCGGTCAGCGCCAGCATCTGCTTGGGCATTTCGGGCCGTGACATCGGCCACAGGCGGGTACCCGACCCGCCGGAGAGGATCACGGGGATGATCGGCTTATGGTCGGTCATGCTGGTCCTCCTGCCCCCGCGCTCTAGCGATGCGAACACGCGCCGCCAAACACTTATCGCGGCACGAATTTCCGGCGTTCAGCTTTTTTTCGTCAATTTCGCCGACACCGGGCTTGCGCTGTCGGATTTGTTTACAGTTTCCGATGTAGAGGTTGGGCCGTCATGATCCGCCTGTTCAAACATTACATCCCGAACGCGGTGCTGTTGCTCGCATTGTTCGACGTCATGCTGCTGTTCGCGGCGGCTGAATTCGGCTGGATCTACCGCGCCTGGCAGATCGGGATGAAGGTGGAGCCGATCCACACCCGCATCCTCCAGATGAGCAGCTTCGCCGCCTGTCTCGAGCTCGCGATGATCGCGGTCGGCGTGTACGGCGCGGATTCGCTTCAGTCGATCCGCGTCGCCACCGCGCGACTGCTGGTCGCGGTGTCGCTCGGCACGATCTTCCTGTCGGTGGTCTTCTTCGTCGTCCCGGCGCTCACCTTCTGGCGCTCCAATCTGCTCTACGCGATGCTCGCGGCGGTGGTGATGCTGTTCGTGCTGCGCCTGCTGCTCGGCAAGACGCTGGGCAGTCAGGTGTTCAAGCGCCGCGTCGTCGTGCTCGGCGCCGGCGCGCGCGCCGAACGTCTCAAGGCGCTGTCCAAGAAGCCCGGCGCCGGCTTTGTCGTCGTCGGCTATGTCGCGATGAGCGAGGCGAACCGCGTGATCCCGGAGGCGATCGCCCGCGACGCCATCTACAACCTCGCCGACCATGTCGTGCTGCTCAACGCCAGCGAAGTCGTCCTCGCGCTCGAGGAGCGCCGCAACGCGCTCCCGCTCAAGGATCTGCTGCGGATCAAGACCACCGGCGTCCATGTCAACGACACCTCGACCTTTCTCGAGCGTGAGACCGGCCGCGTCGATCTCCAGTCGGTCAATCCCAGCTGGCTGATCTTCTCCGACGGCTTCTCCTCGGGGCGGATGCTGTCGAGCATGTTCAAGCGCTTCTTCGACATCGTCGCCAGCCTGATCCTGCTCATCCTCACGCTGCCGCTGATTCTGCTCGGCGCGCTCGCGGTGAAGCTCGAGAGCCGCGGCCCCGCCTTCTACCGCCAGCGCCGTGTCGGCCTGTACGGTCAGGGCTTCGACATCATCAAGCTGCGCTCGATGCGTCAGGATGCCGAGGTCGCGGGCAAGGCGGTCTGGGCCGAGAAGGACGATCCGCGCATCACCCGCGTCGGCCGCTTCATCCGCAAGGTGCGCATCGACGAGCTGCCGCAATGCTGGTCGGTGCTGAAGGGCGAGATGAGCTTCGTCGGCCCGCGCCCCGAACGCCCCCAGTTCGTCGAGGATCTCGAACAGAAGCTGCCTTATTATGCCGAGCGCCACATGGTGAAGCCGGGCATCACCGGCTGGGCGCAGATCAACTATCCCTATGGCGCGTCGATCGAAGACAGCCGTCAGAAGCTCGAATACGACCTCTATTACGCGAAAAACTATTCGCCCTTCCTCGACGTGCTGATCCTGCTCCAGACGATCCGGGTCGTGATCTTCCCGGACGGCGCGCGCTAATCCCATGGTCCCGGCGCTGATCCTCTGGGGCCACGCGCTCGCGGCGCTGCTGTTCGGCGCGCTCGGCCTGTGGACGCTGCGCCGGGCCGAAGCCGGAGTGCCGCAGAAGCCGCTCGCCGCCGCACTCGCGATGACCGCGCTGTGGGCACTGGCGGTGGCCGGAATCGGCGAGGCGGACCTCACCACCCGCGTCGCCGAAGCCGGACGCAATCTCGCCTGGCTCGGCTTCATGATCGCGCTCCATCGCCGCAACGGATCCGAGCGGCCGCCCGCGGCGATCGGCACCGTTTACGGCGTGGTCGCGATCGTCATGCTGATCGCGATCGCTCTTCACATCATCGCGACGACGACCGAGCCTGACGTCGCGCCCGATATCGTTCAGGCGGCCCTGCTGTTGCGGATGCTGGCCGCGGTCGCCGCGCTTGTCCTGGTCCAGAGCCTGCACAGCGCGATCACCGCCCCGGGCACCGCCGGGATGCGCCCCGTGGTGCTCGCCATCGGCGCGATGTGGCTGGTCGATGTCAACGTCCTCAGCATCGCATGGCTCACCATGGACTGGCCACACCAGCTTGTGGTGGTCCGCGGCGGCGCGATGGCGCTGATCGCCGCCGCGATCGCCATGGGACTGGCACGCCGCGGCGAATGGCCGATGCAGTTGTCGCGCACCGTCGCCTATCAGTCGCTCTCACTGGTCGCCATCGGCCTCTATTTCGCGCTGCTGGCGCTCGCCACCTCCGCGCTTGCGGCGATCGGGGGCGAAAATGCGCGGCTGCTTCAGACCGCCTTCGTCTTCGGCTCGACCGCCGCGATCCTGACGCTCGTCTCCAGTCCCTGGCTGCGCGCATGGATCAAGGTGAAGCTCGCGAAGCACTTCTTCCGCCACCGCTACGATTATCGCGCCGAGTGGATGCGCTTTACCGAAACGCTGGGCGAGCCCGAGGACAGCGCGCCGCTCGACGAGCGTATCGTCAAGGCGCTTGCCGACCTCACCGATTCGCCGGGTGGTGTGCTGCTGGTTCCGCAGGGTCAGGCGCTCGGCGTCGGCGCCGCATGGAATGTCGAGCGGTCGGCGCTCCCGACAGCCTATGGCGAAAGCTGGTATCTCGACCGGATCGATCCGACGCTGGTGCTCGAACTCGATACCGCGGCGGGCGCCGATTCCGCCCCTCCTTCGATCCGGAGCTGGGATCAGGCGTGGGTGGCGGTACCGCTTCCGCATCACAAACGGCTGGCCGGAGCGATCGTGCTGGCGCGGCCCCCGGTCGCCCGCGCGCTCGACTGGGAGGATTTCGACCTGCTCAAGGCCGCCGGGCGTCAGCTCGCCAGCTATCTGGCCGAGGAACGCGCGATCGAGGCGCTGGCCGAAGCCGAACGGTTTGAGGAATTCAACCGCCGCTTCGCCTTCATCATGCACGATATCAAGAATCTGGTCAGTCAGCTCACGCTCGTCGCGCGCAATGCCGAACGGCACGCCGACAATCCCGCTTTCCGGGCCGATATGGTCGCGACGCTTCAGGATTCGGCGGGGCGGATGAACGACATGCTCGCCCGCCTGTCGCAACACCACCGCGCGCGCACCGAGGCCCCGGTCGCCGTGCCGCTTGCCCCGCTCGCCCGCCGTGTCGCCAAGGCCCGCCGCGCCCAGCATCCGGTCGAGGTTTCGGTCACCGGCGATCCGGTCGCCATCGCCGATCCCGCACGGCTCGAAACCCTGCTCGGCCATCTGATCCAGAATGCGGTGGAGGCGAGCGCTCCCGGCGCGCCCGTTCGGATCGAGGTGCGCGCCAGCGAAAGCGAGGCACAACTCGACGTGATCGATCGCGGCACGGGCATGTCCCCGGCGTTCATCCGCGACAAGCTGTTCAAGCCTTTCGTTTCGTCCAAGCCCGGCGGGTTCGGCATCGGCGCGTTCGAGGCGCAGAAGCTCGTCGCCGAGATGGGCGGGCGGATCGAGGTGGAGAGCAGCGAGGGCAAGGGCTCGCGCTTCCGCGTGGTGCTGCGCGCGACGGGCGCGACGAATGGCGAAGTTGGACGGGCGGCATGAGCGACAAACCCAAACTCCTTATCGTCGAGGACGACGCCGGGCTCCAGCGCCAGTTGCGCTGGGCCTATGAAGGCTATGAGATCCTGACCGCGGGCGACCGCGAAAGCGCCATAGCCATACTGCGCGCCGAGGAGCCTCCCGTGGTCACGCTCGACCTCGGCCTGCCGCCCGATCCCGACGGCACCAGCGAGGGTTTCGCGGTTCTCGAAACCATCCTCGCATTGAAGCCCGACACGCGCGTCATCGTCGCCTCGGGCCATGGCGAGCGCGAATCGATGCTGCGCGCCATCGCGATGGGGGCATGGGATTTCTACCAGAAGCCGATCGATATCGACGCGCTCGGCCTGATCGTCGCGCGCGCCTTCCATGTCCATGCGCTGGAGGCGGAGAATCGCCGTCTCGCCGCGCGCGCCGAAAGCGGCACCGTGCTCGGCGGCATCGTCACCGGTTCGGCCGAGATGCTCAAGGTCACCCGCACGATCGAGCGCGTTGCCCCTGCCGATGTCTCGGTGATGCTGCTCGGCGCCAGCGGCACCGGCAAGGAACTGCTCGCCCGCGGCCTGCACGACGCCAGCCGCCGCAAGGGCGAGTTCATCGCGATCAACTGCGCCGCCATCCCCGAAACCCTGCTCGAATCCGAGCTGTTCGGGCACGAAAAGGGCGCGTTCACCGGCGCGGTCAAGACGACCGAGGGCAAGATCGAGCAGGCACAGGGCGGCACGCTGTTCCTCGACGAGATCGGCGACGTGCCGCTACCGCTTCAGGTCAAGCTGCTGCGCTTCCTGCAGGAACGCGTGATCGAGCGGATCGGCGGACGCAAGCCGATCGCCGTCGACACCCGCGTGGTCTGCGCGACACATCAGGACATCGACGCGATGGTCGCCGCCAGCACCTTCCGCGAGGACCTCTATTACCGCCTCGCCGAGATCGTCGTGCGCATTCCCAGCCTCGCCGAACGCCCCGGCGATGCGGGACTTCTCGCGCGCCATCTGCTGCACAAACACACCAGCGCGATGAAGCTCGGCAACAAGAACTTCGCCCCGGATGCGCTCGACGCGATCAACGCATGGCACTGGCCGGGCAATGTCCGCGAGCTCGAAAATCGGGTGAAGCGCGCGGCGATCATGGCCGATGGCAAGCTCGTCACCGCCGCCGATCTCGACCTCGCCCCGGTCGAAGATGCCGGTCCGGTGAACCTCAAGGCCGTGCGCGAAGCCGCCGACCGCCGCGCCATCGCTCAGGCACTGTCGCGCACCGACGGCAACATCTCCGGCACCGCGCGCCTGCTCGGAATCAGCCGCCCTACCCTCTATGACCTGATGAAGGCCTATGACCTCCAGCCCTGAGACCCGCCCCAACGGCAAGCGGCGCGAATGGCGCAGCGGTGGCAGCACCGGCAAGCGCCGCATCAATCTGCGCCGTATCGTCGTGTTTGCGCTGTGCATCGGCGCGTTCGGCGTGGCCTTGCTTGCCTTCAGCTCGGTCATCGCCAACCGCGTCGACCCCGAAGCGGCGCGTACGGCTGTCGCGCGAAGCGAACAATATCTCAAGGCGAGCAACGCCTCGGCCGCGCGGTCGCAGGCCTTCACCGCGGTCCGCGCCGATCCGCAATGGGGCGAAGCGCATCTCGCCCTCGCCCGCGCCAGCCTCGCGCTCGATGAAGGCATCGCCGCCGAAGCTTCCCTGCGCCGCGCGGTCGACAATGGCATCGATCCCAGACGCACCCATGCGCTGATGGCGCACGCGATCCTGCTGCAAAGCGACCCGCGCCGCGCGCTGGCCGAAGCTGCCAAGGCGCCCGAGGCCGACCGTCTCTACGTTCTGCGCGTCCGCACCCGCGCCTATGCCGCGGGCGGTAATCTCGCCGCCGCTCAGCAGGCCGCGCTCGCCGCGGTCCGTCTCGCGCCCGAAGACGCCAACGCATGGACCGATCTCGGCCGCTTCCGCCTCAACGCGGGCGACGTGGTCGGCGCGATCGAGGCGGCGGGCAAGGCGACTCAGCTCGACAAGGGCAATACCGATGCGCTGATCCTGCGCGGCGAGCTGGTACGCACCCAATATGGCCTCGTCGCGTCGCTGCCATGGTTCGAAGCCGCGCTGAAACGCGATCCCTATCGCCATGCCGCGCTGATCCAGTACGCCTCCACCCTCGGCGACGCCGGCCGCACGCGTGAGATGCTCGCGGTCACCCGCCGCGCGATGGAGGTTCGCCCGCGCAGCCCGCAGGCGCTCTACCTTCAGGCCGTGCTCGCCGCCCGCGCCGAACAGTTCGGCCTCGCCCGCGATCTTCTGCAACGCGCCGGCAGCGGCATCGCTTCCCTTCCCGGCGGCCAGCTACTCGGTGGCCTGCTCGATCTGGAAGAAGGCCGTCACGAACGCGCGACCGAAAAGCTGCGCAACCTCGTCAACGCCCAGCCCATGAATCTCACCGCGCGCAAGCTGCTCGCCACCGCGTTGCTGCGGTCGGACGCGTCGAAAAACGGGATCGAGCTGCTGCTCCCCGTCGTCGCGCGCGGCGATGCCGACGCCTATGCCCTAACCCTCGTCGCCCGCGGCTACGAGCGCATCGGCCAGCGTCAGACCGCGGCAAGCTATTTCGACCGCGCCGCATCGCCGGTACGCGACGGCGCCGCGTGGTTCAGCGCGGACGACGCGCTGCCGATGCTCACCGCCGCCATGCAAAAGGCGCCCGCCGACGATCCCCGTGCCGCGATTCCCCTGATTCGCGGCCTGATCGACGGTGGCGACAAGGGCGGCGCGCTCGCCAAGGCGCAGGACATTGCCAGCCGCAACCCCGGCGCCCCCGCCGCACACACGCTGGTCGGCGACACGCTGATGCTGCTCAAGCGCCCCGCCGACGCGGTCCGGTCCTACAAAGACGCCGCCAGCATCCGCTTCGACGAAGCCGCGATGCTCCGCCTTGTCGAGGCGCTCGACCGCTCGGGCCAGCGACAGGAGGCGTCGACCACGCTCGCCCTGTTCCTGTCGCAAAACCCGCTCAACCTCGCCGCCTTGCGCCTCTCGGCAAGCTGGCAGGCCGCGGCGGGCGATTATGACGCCGCGATCGATTCGCTCGAGGCGATCCGGCTGCGTGTCGGCAATCGTGACGCAGGGCTGCTCGCGGAACTCGCGCTCGCCTATGCCGGCGCGAACGAACCCGAGCGCGCCGCGCGCTATGCCGAGGCCGCCTACCACCTCGCCCCGTCCAACCCGGCGGTCGCGGGCGCGATGGGCTGGACGCTCGCCGAAAGCGGAGACACCGAAGGCGGGATCGAGCTGCTTCAAAAAGCCGTCACCCTCGCCCCGCGCCACCCGATGCTGCGGTGGCAGCTCGCCCAGGCCTATGCCGAAGCCGGTCGCAACGCCGACGCGCGGGCGCAAGCGCAGGCCGCGATCGCCATCCCCGGGTTCCCCGACCGCACCGCCGCCGAAGCGCTGATCGCGAAGCTGGCGTAAAGGCGTCCCAAGCACACAGCCATTGCCAATCGCGCTCACGCGCCATAGCGCGCGGGACATGAGCGACCCGCTGGACCGTATCGCCGCCGCGCTCGAGCGGCTCGCCCCGCCTCCGCCCCCGGTGCCGGATCTCGCAGCGCACCCCGCTTATGTCTGGCACCGAAAGAATGGCGGGGGCGGCTTCCTCCAGTCCGCCCGCGCCTTCGCCCCGCTCCCGCTCGACGAACTGGTCGGGATCGACGCTCAGAAGGCTACCCTGCTCGAGAACGTTCGCCGCCTCGCCAACGGCCTCCCCGCCCACGACGTCCTCCTGTGGGGCGCGCGCGGCACCGGCAAATCCGCGCTCAGCAAGGCCGCTGTCGCCGCGGTTCAGGCAGAAGGCGGCGCCGTCGCGCTGATCGAGGCGCAGGCCGACGCGCTCGACACCTTGCCGCAGCTGTTCGCGTTGATGGCGGCCAGCCCGCGTGCCTTCGTCATCTTCCTCGACGATCTCGGTTTCGATGCCGCATCGGACGGCCGCGCGCTTCGCTCGCTGCTCGAAGGCGGGGCCGAGGCGCGTCCCGCCAATGCCCGGCTGTTCGTCACCTCCAATCGGCGCCACCTGATCCCGCGCAACCTTGAGGAACAGTCGAGCGCGATCAACCCGCGCGACAGCATCGACGACAATCTCGCGCTCGCCGATCGTTTCGGCCTGTCGCTCGGCTTCCACGCGATCGATCAGGACACCTATGTCGCGATCGTGCGCACCTATGCGCAGGACCACGGCCTGCCCTTCGACCCGGCCGAGGCAGTCAACTGGGCAACCCGCCGCGGCAGCCGCTCGGGCCGGGTCGCCTGGCAATATGTCGTCGATCTCGCCGGGCGGTCGGGGAAGCGCCTCTGAACCTCCACC
>DATIGZ010000560.1:0-4119 GCA_035481255.1 Sphingomonas sp.
TGTACAGCCGCGAGATCCTGACCGCGCGGCGGCGGCTGATCGGCGGCTTTTACGCGTACGAGAACAATATGCGCACGACCAAGATCGGCGCGTCGTGCTCGGCGAGCACCGATTCGCTGGGGCTGGCGCAGTGCACGATCGACCCGGGCGTATCGGGCGAGGTGCATGTCGTCGCGACGACCACCGACAGCGCGGGCAATGTCGCGCGCGCGACGACGTCGGTGTGGCTGGCGGGCGAGGATGACTGGTGGTTCGGCGGGGACAATGGCGACCGGATGGACGTCATCGCTGAGGCGCAGGAGTATAAGTCCAACGACACCGCGCGCTTCCAGGTGCGGATGCCGTTCCGCGAGGCGACCGCTTTGGTCACGGTCGAGCGCGAGGGCGTGCTGTCGAGCTTTGTTACGCAGCTGTCGGGCGACAATCCGGTAGTCGAGGTGCCGTTGAAGGGCGTTTATGCCCCCGATGTGTTCGTGTCGGTGATGGCGGTGCGCGGGCGCGTCGGCGGGTGGAAATTGTGGTGGGCGGACCTTGCTCGGCGCTGGAACCTGCCCTTCTTCTCACGCGAGGGCGCGGCGCCGACCGCGATGGTCGACCTCGCCAAGCCGAGCTACCGCCTCGGCATCGCCAAGGTGAAGGTCGGCTGGGAAGGCCACCGCATGAACGTGGCGGTCAAGGCGGACAAGGAACGCTATGCCGCGCGCGACACGGCGAAGGTGGCGCTTCAGGTCAACAACCCCGACGGCAGCGTCGCGCCCAGCGCCGATGTCGCGTTCGTCGCGGTGGACGAGGCGCTGCTCCAGCTCGCCCCCAACGAGAGCTGGGACGTGCTGAAGGCGATGATGGGCGAGCGGCCTATCTCGGTGCTCACCTCGACCGCTCAGACTCAGGTCGTCGGCAAGCGCCATTACGGGCGCAAGGCGGTCGAGGCCGGCGGTGGCGGCGGCGGCGACCTGTCGGCACTCAACCGCGAGAATTTCCAGCCGGTGCTGCTGTGGCGCGGCAAGGTGCCGTTGGATGCGCAGGGCAAGGCGCAGGTCGATGTGCCGCTGAGCGACGCGCTGACCTCGTTCAAGCTCGTTGCGATCGCGCTGGGCGACAAGGGCCAGAGCTTCGGTACAGGTGAAACGAGCATCCGCAGCGCGCAGGATCTGAGCATCTTTGCGGGCATCCCGCCGCTGGTGCGCAATGGCGACTTCTTCTCGGCCGGGTTCACGCTGCGCAACGGCTCGGACAAGGCGATGAAGGTCACCGCGCATGTCGAGCTATCGCCCAAGGTGGCCGAGGGCCGCGACCTGACGGTCGAGATTCCGGCGGGCGGCGCGGTGCCGATCGCATGGAACCTGACCGCACCGGCGGGCTTCGAAAAGCTGCAGTGGAAGGTCACGGCGAAGGACGAGAGCGGCAAGGCGGCCGACGCGATCACCGTGGTGCAGGACATCGCGCCGGCGGTGCCGGTCGAGACCTGGGCGGCGACGCTGGTGCGCGTGGGCGAGGGCGGTCCCGTGGCGATCCAGCCGCCGGCGGGCGCGCTGCCGGGGATCGGCAATGTCTCGATCCTGCTGACCGACACGCTGACCCCGCCGCTTCAGGGCGTGCGCGACTATATGGCCGCCTATCCCTATGGCTGTTTCGAGCAGCGCACCTCACGCGCGATCGTGCTCGGTGACATGGGCGAATGGAACCGCCTGTCGGGCGAGATGCCGGTCTATCTCGATAGCGACGGCCTGCTGCGCTACTTCCCCTCGGACAGCCTGCGCGGGTCGGAGGCGCTGACCAGCTATATCCTGTCGATCACCGCCGAGGCGGGCCTGCCGATCCCGGACGGCCCGCGCGCGCGCATGATCGAGGCGCTCAAAGCCGTGCTCGACGGCCGGCTGCGGCATGAGGATTATGGCGATGTCCGCCTGCAGAAGGTCGCGGCGTTCGCGGCGCTGGCGCGGCAGGGCGCGGCCAATGCCGCGATGCTCGGCCAGATCGGCATGACCCCGCAGGACATGCCGACCTCGACGCTGGCCGATTACATCGCGGCGCTGGGCAAGGTGCCCGGCCTCGCCAATGGCGCGCAGCTGCGCGCGGCGGCGGAGGGCGTGCTCAAGACCCGGCTGGTGTATGAAGGCACGCGCATCGATCTGTCCGACAGCGCCAACACCGCGTGGTGGATGATGTCGTCGGGCGACGAATCGGTGCTGCGCGCGCTGGTCGCGACGCTCGGCCGTCCGACCTTTGCGGGCGAGGGGCCGAAGATGATGGTCGGCGCCGCCTTCCGCCAGCAGCGCGGGCATTGGGACACGACCACGGCCAATGCGTGGGGCGTGATCGCCGCACGCAAATTCGGTCAGGTCTATCCGGCGAGCGCGGTGGCGGGGATCACCACCGCATCGCTGGGCGGGCAGAGCGTGACGCGCAGCTGGCCGCTGCCCGATCCGCAGCGCAGCTTCGTCATGGCGCTGCCCGCGGTCGGCCGCCAGACGCCGCTGAGCCTGACTCAGTCGGGCGGGGCGGGGCCATGGGCGATGGTTCAGGTCAAGGCGGCGGTGCCGCTGACTCAGCCGCTGAGCGTCGGCTACAAGCTGACCCGCAAGACCGAGTTGGTTCAGGCCAAGACGCAAGGCACGCTGACCCGCGGCGACGTGATCCGCGTGACGCTGACGGTCGAGGCGAGCGCCGACCGCAACTGGGTGGTCATCAACGATCCGGTGCCTGCGGGCGCGACGGTGATCGGATCGCTGGGCGGTCAGTCGGAGATGCTGGCCGAGGGCGGCGAGACGGCGGGATCGCAACCGAGCTATGTCGAGCGCGGGCGCGACGCATGGCGCGGCTATTTCGCGTGGCTGCCGCGCGGCACGCATACGGTGACCTATGTCATGCGGCTCAACGCCGCGGGCCGGATGCAGCTGCCGCCGTCGAAGGTCGAGGCGATGTACTCGCCCGAGATCCGCGCGGCGGTGCCGAACCAGCCGATGGTGATCGCGCAGCGGTGATGTGAGCGGCAATTCGAGTGTGCGTGGCATCGTCCAAACCATGACCGTCACCCCGGCCTTGTGCCGGGGTCCACGGCTCCCGACGGGGTGCCCTCACGCCTCTTGCCCTGCGCTGGCCTCCCGGTGGACCCCGGCACAAGGCCGGGGTGACGGATGAGCAGGGCGTCCGATCTCTGGCAGCGTGCCCGCACCCTTTGGGCGCGGATCGAGGCGCCGACGCATCGCGCGTGGTGGACCGGGCCGCGCATCGCGATCGCCGCGATCCTGAGCCTCGGCGCGCTTTATGGCGTGGCCGATTATGCGACGCGGCCGCCTTTGCTGCCCGGTCATGGCGAGGCGGTCGCCGCCTGGAAACCGTCCGAGGCGTGGCTGTACGACCGCGAGGGGCGGCTGCTCGATTCGGCGCGAGTCGATTTTCAGGCGCGGCGGCTGGCCTGGGTTCCGCTCGACAAGGTCGCGCCGGCGGCGGTCGAGGCACTGGTCGCGGCCGAGGACAAGCGCTTCCGCGACCATGACGGGATCGACTGGTGGTCGGTCGCCGGATCGGTGCGCGACCGGATCGAGCGACGGCGCGCGCGCGGGGCGTCGACGCTGTCGATGCAGGTCGCGGCCTATCTGACGCCCGGTCTCGCCGCGCCGGGATCGCGCGGGCTGCTCGACAAATTGCGCCAGATGCGCGCGGGCGCGGCGCTCGAACGGGGATGGAGCAAGGACCAGATCCTCGAGGCGTATCTCAACCTTGCCGGGTTCCGGGGCGAGGCGCAGGGGATCGGCGCCGCCGCGCTGGGGCTGTTCGGCAAGACGCCCGAAGCGCTGACGCGCGACGACGGGCTGCTGCTCGCGGCGCTGCTGCCCAATCCCGCGGCGGGCGCGGGCGAGGTGTCGCGGCGGGCCTGCGCGCTGTTCCGTGCTTCGGAGTCGCGCGATGCCGATTGCTCGCGCTTTGCGGGCGCCGCCGCATCGATGCTCGGCCCGGCGCGCAGCCTTGCGCTCGACCCCGGATTGGCGCCGCATCTGTCGAACCGGCTGCTGACCCAGCCCGGGCTGCGCGTCGAGACGACGATCGACACGCGCATCCAGCGGATCGCGATCCGCGCGTTGCGGCGGCAATTGCAGGGACTGGGCGGGACGCGCG
>DATIGZ010000561.1:0-10453 GCA_035481255.1 Sphingomonas sp.
GTCCTCGATGATGAGGACGCGTGCACGGGTCTGGCTGTCAATCTCCGCCAAGGCATCGGCGACGAGGCCGTCCACCGACTCAGGTGTCTCCTCGAGCAGATAGGCGGCGTCCTCGCTGGTGAAGCCCTCCATCGCGGTAAGCAGCAGCGCCTGGCGCGACCGCGGCGCGAGCCGGGCGAGGCGCGCGCGCGCGATCGCCTCATTGTCGTTCAGCGGATCGCTGTCCTCGACCCGGTCGTCGATATTGGTCGACCCCCAGATCGCCTGAAAGGTGCGGTAGAGACCAAGACGCGGATCGACCTCTCGCGGGAATTCTTCCGGCGCGGCGACGATCGCTTCCAGCGTGGCGCGGACATAACGGTCGCCCTCCGCCTGGCTTCCGGTGAGCGCGCGGCCGTAACGACGCAGAAAGGGAAGATGGGGCGCAAGCTGCTGTCCTAGCGACATGGTGTTCTTGTTCTCCTTCGGTATCGCGTCCTTGTGCTGGGCGCGATTTCGCAATGCAAGTCACGCTGCGGCGTCCGAAGAATGCCCCTCCCCGGATTTCGCATCGCCTTGTGGAACCAACGAGCCGCAAATTGGTTTCACGGCTCGCATACATGTGTACTTGTGTGATTCCGGCAGCTTGCGGCCGGCACTCTTTTTGTGCATCCGCCCAATCCCAGGGCTTTGAGGGGGACGAAGTGCGTTCGGCCGATCAGAAGAAAAAGGAGCCGCTGGGGCGGACAGGCGGCGGGATGGCCACGCGCAAGGACCGCAATATCGGTGAGGCGCTTCGGCGCGTCTATCAGGACGCCGCCGATGAAAGCATCCCTGACGACCTCCTCGATCTTTTGAGCAAGCTCGACTAGCCCATGTACTGATGGACGGGGACGACCTGACGCGCCGAACGGGCGGCCGGCCAATTGCCGCAATCGCGCGAATGCCGACCGGCGCCAAAGTCTTCCTGATTCTCAGCGCCGGCCTGCTTCCGCTCGCGCTCATCGCGTTCTTCGCATCGCTGCAAACGACCCGCCTCGCCGATCAGGAAGTGCGCGGACGGCTGCGCCTTGCCAGCGCCGAATCGGCGCGCGCATTGCGCAGCGAGATCGCATGGGAACTGCGCGAATTGCGCGGCGCGCTCCCCGCGGTCGAAGGCGGAGCACCCAATTGCGGTCGCCTTGCCGGTGTGTTCGAGCCGCAGGCGATGAACGGCGTGCGCTACGCGCTGCTCGATGCCGACAAGCGGCTGCTGTGCGGGGTGCCGATCCCGACGGCCGGCAGCCAGACGCTCACCAGCGGCGGCACCGCGGTGCATCTGCTTCCCGATTCGGGCGCGCAGCTCGAGGTGACGGGACCGACCGGCTATATCGCGCGCGCCTTCTTCCCGACCCGTTTCCTCGCCGCCGCGGCCGAGCCGAGCGGGATGGCGCGCGATTACGGCCTTACCCTTGCCGACAAAGACACATCGCTGGCGCTGCGGCGGCTGGGTTCGAGCGGGGCTCTCGACCGGCGCGAAGCGCAGCGAGTCGACCTCGGCGTACAGGGCCTGGCGCTCGACATGACCGTGGAGAGCGCACCGATCACCTCGTCGATGGTGATCGCGGCGCTCTCTCCCTTCCTGATGTGGTTTCTGGCTGCCGGAATCGCATGGTTCGTGGTCGATCGCCTGCTGATCCGCCCGCTGCGCCGCCTGCGCCGCACCGTCAGCGCCTATCAGCCCGGCGAGATCATCGACCCGGAGGCGGGAAGCGACATTCCGGCACAGGAGATCCGCGAACTGGGCGAGACGTTCCGCGGCCTCAGCCGCACCGTGCAGGCGCACGAACTCGACCTGGCCGAAGCGCTGACGCGTCAGACAAAGCTGACGCGCGAGGTACACCACCGCGTCAAGAACAACCTCCAGGTGATTGCCAGCCTGATCAACTTCCATGCCCGCGGCGCGAAATCCGGGGAGGCGCTGGGCGCCTATGCCTCGATCCAGCGCCGCGTCGACGCGCTCGCGGTGGTTCACCGGCATCACTATGCCGGGTTCGAGGAGACGCTGGGAATCGAGATTCGCCCCGTGATCGGCGAGCTGGCGTCCAACCTGCGCGCGACCGCGCCGGAAGATGCGAGCATCGGCATCGTGCTCGATGTCGATCCGTGGCTGGTATCGCAGGACAATGCGGTCGCGATCGCGTTCCTGATCACCGAGATCGCCGAGCTGGCGATGAATGTGAGTGCCTCGGCACAAATTCACATCGCGATGAAGGCGCATCCGGAGGATGCCGGGCAGGCGATGCTGCGGATCAGTTCACCCGCACTGGCGGACAGTCCCGCCTTCCTCAACCTCTACGACAACCGCTACGGGCGGGTAATCGCCGGGCTGGTACGCCAGCTCCGCTCACGGCTTGAACACGACGCCACGGCGGGCGCGTTCGAGCTGCCCATCGCGGTTGCGGGCCGCCACTGAAAAAATGCGAAAAAAGTTTCGGAAACGCGGAACCCGCGGGTGCTGACCGCGTTCTGCTCCTCGGATAGTGACCTTTTGCCCCCCCGCTCTCGCTATCCACGAAACAGGCCCGGACGCATCCACCCTCCCCCCCCCGGTGATGCGTCCGGGCCTAATTCGTTTTCCGGGCAGCGATTTTCGTCACGACGCTTGTTGCGGAACGAAGATGCCTCCCGCACATTATCCCAGCAAATTCGAGGATGGAGACTGAAGATGCGTAAGCTGTTTGTGGTGGCGCTGGCTGGCCTCGCCCTGTCGGCCTGCAACACGATCGAGGGCGTCGGCAAGGACGTCAAATCCGCGGGCGACACCGTCGCCAAGACGGCCGACGGCGCCAAGTAATTCAAGCCGAAAGGCTTACTCTCCGGCGGCGGCTTCGGCCGCCGCTTCCTTTTCATCTTCCTTCTGGCGGCGACGGCGGGTGAACCAGATCGCAACCAGCGACAGGAAGTAGAGGCCGCACAACGGCCCGGCGAGCAGGAGCTGCGACCCGATATCCGGCGGGGTCAGCACAGCGGCGACCGCGAACGCCGCCACCACCGCATAGCGCCACGCGCCCTTCAATTGCTCATAGGTCACGATGTTCGCGCGCTCGAGCAGCATCAGCAGCACCGGCAGCAGGAACGAGATGCCGAACGCGAACAGGAACTGCATCACGAAATCGAGATAATTTCCGACCGAAGGCAACGCTTCCTGCTTCACCCCGCCGCCCAGATCGCCTTCGAGGCCGAGCAGGAAGTGCAGCGCCACGGGGATCGCGAAGAAATAGGCGAGCGCCGCGCCCATCACGAACAGGATCGGCGTGGCGAGCAGGAAGGGCAGCAGCGCCTTCTTCTCCTTGCGGTACAGCCCCGGCGCGACGAACTGCCACAGCTGGTTGGCGATCACCGGGAAGGACAGCATCAGCGCGCCGAAGAACCCGACCTTGATCTGGACCAGGAACGCTTCGAAGATCTGGGTGAAGACCAGCCGGTCCTGCCCCGCCTCGGCCAGCGGCCGGACGAGGATGCCGAAGATCGGCTTGGCGAAATAGAAGCAGACGGCGAAGGTCGCGACCAGAGCGAGGACGCAATAGAGCAGGCGGCGGCGAAGCTCGATCAGATGATCGAGCAGCGGCGCCTCGGTGCCGTCGAGTTCGTTGTCGCTCACGATGCGGCCTTCTTGCGCGGCGCGCGGGGCTTGCGGGCGGGCTTGGCGGGCGCTTCGTCGAGCGCGGCGTCGGCCGCTTCAGGCTTCAGCGCGGGCGGTTCGACGGTGACAGGCGGCGCGTCCTCGGGATCGACCGATGCGGGCGCGGTGCCGTCGGGATTGGGATCATAGACCGGCGCGGGCAGCGCCTTTTCGGGCGGATAGTCGCGCATGATCCGCGCATTCTCTTCCGCCCATTTCTTTTCCATCTCGGCCAGTTCGGCCTCGCGGACCATATTGTCGAAGCCGCTGCGGAACTGACGCGCAACGCCACGCGCCTTGCCGACCCAGTGGCCGACAAAGCGCATCGCCTTGGGAAGATCCTTCGGCCCGATCACCAGCAGGGCGACAATCGCCACCACCAGGAATTCGGGCGCGTTGAAATCGAGCATCTATCGACCGGTCCGGAAAGCCGCGACACGAAGCCGCGGCGTTGAACTCAACGCTCTTCCGGCGTCGAGCGCGTTTCGGCCGCAGTATTCTGGGCCTGCGGCTGCGGATCGGCGACACGCTTCGCTTCGATCTCGGCAGGCTTGGACGGCGTCTCGTCTTCCTCGGCCATGCCCTTCTTGAACTGCTTGATGCCCTTGGCGACGTCACCCATCATGTTCGAGAAGCGACTGCCCCCGAACAGGAGAATTACGAGAACACCGACGATCAGCCAGTGCATCAGACTCATACCACCCATCGGAACTCTCCGTTGATTCCCGGGCTATCTAGTCGTCTTCGTCAGCGGTTTCCATGCTTTCCGCACCGGAATGCGCGGCCTCGAACGCCAGATCGACCGGATCGAGCAATCCGGCGGCGCGCAGGTCGTCCATTCCGGGCAGATCGCGGCGGCTGGCGAGACCGAAATGAGTGAGGAATTCCGCCGTTGTCGCGAACATCAGCGGTCGCCCGGGCACCTCGCGGCGGCCCGCGGGACGAATCCAGCCCGCCTCCATCAGCACGTCGAGCGTGCCCTTCGAAATCTGCACGCCGCGAATCGCTTCGATCTCCGCGCGCGTCACCGGCTCATGATAGGCGATGATCGCCAGCGTCTCGATGCCAGCGCGGGACAGCTTGCGGCTGTCCTCGCGGTCGCGGCGCAGGAAGTTGGCGAGATCGGCGGCGGTCTGGAAATGCCAGCGCCCGCCGCGCTCGACCAGCTCAACGCCCCGCCCCGCATAATGCTCGGCTAGCGCAGCAAGCGCCGCGCCGATATCCGGCTCTTCACCGACATAGGCACGGATGTCCGCGACCGTCATCGGCTGTTCCGACGCGAACAGCACGGCTTCGATCGCGCGCATCGTTTCGTCGGGCCGGCTCATGCCTTTGCGGCCTTGAGATAGAGCGGCGCGAACGCCGATTTCTGTTTGAGCTCCACCCGCCCCTGCTTCGCCAGCTCGAGCGCGGCGACGAAGGACGAGGCCAGCGCCGATTTGCGGTACAGCCCCTCCGCCTCGTCAGGCAGGAAGCTTTCGATCGTGCTCCAGTCGATGCGCTCGCCGACCAGCGACGAGACCCGCGCGATCGCATCCTCCAGCGTCATCACCGGCCGCACCGCGACAATGTGCATTACCGGCCGGGTGCGCGCGCTGATCTGGCCATAGGCTGATATCAGGTCGTAGATCTCGGCCTGCCAGCGTGATTTGCGGACGACCTTCAGCCCTTCCGGCACGCCGCGCGGAAAGACGTCGCGGCCCATCCGGTCGCGCGCGATCAGCCGCGCGCCTGCTTCGCGCATCGCATTGAGCCGCTCCAGCCGCAGCTGGAGACGCAGCGCCAGTTCCTCGGGACTCGGCTCGATCTCGGGGTCGCGCGGGAGCAGCAGCGCCGATTTGAGATAGGCGAGCCACGCCGCCATCACGAGATAGTCGGCCGCGACCTCGAGCTTCAGCTCGCGCGCCTCGTTCACATAGGTGAGGTATTGATCGACCAGCTGGAGGATCGACAGCTGGCGCAGATCGACTTTCTGCGTCCGCGCCAGCGCGAGCAGCAGGTCGAGCGGCCCTTCCCAGCCGTCGATATCGATGGTGAGGGCTTCAGCCGCGTCGCTCATCGGCCGGTACCAAAAGTCCCAAAGGTCACGGTCCTACGCGCGCGCGAATCCGTCGCCCGCGGCGACCTGCCCGCGCCGTGCGAAAGATCAGGCAAGCGCAAGCAGCTCATCCCGCTTGGCGATCAGCGCGTCCATCGGCGTCTCCTCCGGCCGGATGCTTGCCATCGCGCGTTCGAGGCGTGCGAGCGTCATGGCGGAGGCATCGCCCAGCCGCCCGGCGATCTCGACCATCTCGTCCATCCGCGCCCAGCAATCGAGCGCGACGTCGCAGCCCGCAGCGATCGCCGCAGCGGCTTTCTCGCCCGCGGTGCCCGACAACGCCTTCATGTCGATATCGTCGGTCATCAACAGCCCGTCGAAACCGATGCGGCCGCGGATCACGTCGGCGATCACCGTGGGCGAGAGCGTCGCCGGCCGATCCGCATCCCACGCCTCGAACACGACATGGCAGGTCATGCCCATCGGCGCGTTGCTGAGCGTGCGGAACGGTTCGATATCGCGCTCAAGCTCGGCGTCGGACGCCTTGACCACCGGAAGCTCATAATGGCTGTCGACCACGCCGCGGCCATGGCCGGGCATGTGCTTGACCACGCCGACCACCCCGCCCTTCGCCATGCCGTCGAGCATCGCGCGGCCAAGCGCCGCGACCTGCATCGGATCCGAGCCGAAGGTCCGCTCGCTCACCGCGGGGGTCGTTTCGGGCTGCCGCACATCGAGCAGCGGCGCGCAGTTCACGTTGACGCCGACTTCGGCCAGCATCAGCGCGAGCGCATGGCCGTTGGCGCGGGCCGCCTCGATCGCCGAGGAGGGGGCGAGGTCATAGAGCTTGTCGAACGCCGGCCCCGCCGGGAAGGCCGGCCATTCGGGCGGCTGCATCCGCGCGACGCGTCCGCCTTCCTGATCGATCAGGATCGGCACATCATCGCGACCGGAAAGCGACCGCAACGCGTCGGTCAGCGCACGCATCTGCACGCGATCGACGCAGTTGCGCTTGAACAGGATATAGCCGAGCGGGTCGGCATCGCGGAAGAAATCGCGTTCGTCTTCAGTGAGTTCGGCGCCGGACAGGCCGAAGATGACGGGCTTCATACCGCGTCCCCGGCATGACAGTTGGTTGACATAGTTGACACATATACGCGGTTTTTCGCGCACGCACTGGGACAGCTGAGCATCCGCCGACTAGATCAGGCGAAGTCCAACATTTCCAGCGGAAAAGGTCAGCAGGCCAACGCGCCGAGGTCGTTCGAGGCGATGTGTGCTCGGGGTCTCAACCCGCAAGCTCTTCCGTCACCCCGGCCCTGTGCCGGGGTCCACCGCAAGGCAAAGGCAGGGCAAGAAGCTCCAGCTTCTGCCGGCGACGCAGAGTGGACCCCGGCACAAGGCCGGGGTGACGATGACGGGTTACGCCCTCAATTCGGCGCCAGGAAGCACGGCTCGCCCGCCGCGCGCAGCTTGCCGCAGAGATCGCCCGCCTGACTGTTGCTCCCGGCGTTGACGCGCAGACGATAGACGGTCTTGCCGTTGACCTCCGCCTTCTCGACCGACTTGCCCAGCGGTGCGAGATAGTTGAACCGCTTCGACAGGCGCGCCCATGCGGCATTCGCTCCACCTTCCGCGGGGAAGGAACCCAGCTGGATGATCGAGCTGCCCGCCGACGGCCCCGGCGCGCGCTGCGACGGTGCCGCCGCCTTCGATGCGGAGGGCGCGGAAGGAATGTTGGCGGTCACGCGGCTCGATCCCGTCACCGGGGACGGAGCGGCCTTGGGCGCCGCCTTGCCCGCGACCGGCGCCTCGGGCATCGCGCCGACATTGATCGATCCGTTGGTGGTCGCGCCCTCGCTCGCCGCGAAGACGGTGTCGCCCTCGCCATCGACCTTCATGCCGCCGGGGTCGTCGGGCTTGACCTTGTAGTCACCCTCGGCCGCGTTGATCAGCGCGCCGCTGCCTCCGCCGCCGGCACCGCTGCGCTGAAACACCCACCAGCCGCCGCCGACCACCGCGATGATCGCGGCAAGGCCGGCAACCACCGTGAGCAGGTTGCGCAGGATCGGCGGCTTTTCATCATAGTCGTCATCGGCCGTTTCCAGCCAGGGCAGCCGGTCGCCGGTTTCGACAGCGTCCGCCGCGGTCTGATCGACCTCGGTCTCGACGGACTTTTCCTCTCCTGCGTTCATGTCAGTTCAGCTCCTGAACCGCCTCCACGCCCATGATGCTGAGGCCATTGCGGATAACCTGCCCGATCGCGTCGGCGAGGGAAAGCCGCGCGCATGTTACCGGTTGATTGTCGGTCAGCAGGAAGCGGCGCGACGGATCGTCATTGCCCATATTCCACAGCGCGTGGAATTCGGCTGCCAGATCATAAAGATAGAAGGCGATCCGATGCGGCTCGCGCGCCGCCGCGGCGCCCTCGACCGTGCGCGGGAACTGTGCCGCGAGCTTCACCAGCGCGAGCTCGCGTGTATCAAGCAGGGACAGGTCGGGGGTGCCGCAGCTAATCCCCGCCTCCGCCGCGCGGCGGTGGAGCGAAGCGATTCGCGCATGGGCGTACTGGACGTAGAAGACCGGATTGTCCTTCGACGCCTCGACCACCTTGGCGAAGTCGAAGTCCATCTGGGCGTCGGCCTTGCGCGTCAGCATGGTGAAGCGGACGACGTCCTTGCCGACCTCGTTCACCACATCCGCCAGCGTGACGAAGTTGCCCGAGCGCTTGGACATCTTCACCGGTTCGCCCGCGCGGAGCAGGCGCACCATCTGGACGAGCTTGACGTCGAAACGCGTCTTGCCGCCGGTCAGCGCGGCGACCGCGGCGACGATGCGCTTGACCGTGCCGGCATGGTCGGCGCCCCAGATGTCGATCAACTGATCGGCCGATTGCGCCTTCTGGAAATGATAGGCGAGATCGGCGCCGAAATAGGTCCACGCGCCGTTCGACTTCTTGATCGGGCGATCCTGATCGTCGCCGAATTTGGTCGAGCGGAACAGCGGCAGCTCGACCGGCTCCCAATCCTCGGGCGTCTCGCCCTTGGGCGCTTCGAGCATGCCGTCATAGACCAGGTCGTGCTCGCGCAGCCACTTCTCGGCGGCCTCGGGCTTGCCCGCGGCCTGAAGCTCGGCTTCCGACGAGAACAGGTCGTGATGGATGCCGAGCAGGGCGAGATCGTCCTTGATCATCACCAGCATCGACGCGACGGCTTCCTTGCGGAACAATTCGAGCCATTCCGCTTCGGGCTTGCCGACGAACATGTCGCCATATTCGGCGGCGAGCTTCGCGCCGACGGGCTTAAGATACTCGCCGGGGTACAGTCCCTCGGGGATCTCGATGCTCTCGCCCAGCGCCTCGCGGTAGCGCAAATGCGCCGAGCGGGCGAGGACGTCGACCTGGCCGCCCGCGTCGTTGACATAATACTCGCGGACGACCTTGTGCCCGATCGCCTCGAGCAGGCTGGCGAGCGCGTCGCCCACCACCGCGCCACGGCAATGGCCCATGTGCATGGGGCCGGTCGGGTTGGCCGAGACATATTCGACGTTGACGGTGATCCCGGCGCCGGTGGTCGAGCGGCCATAGCGGTCGCCGCCGGCGTTGATCGCGGCAAGCTCATCGCGCCAGGTGGCGTCGGTCAGCGTCAGGTTGATGAAGCCGGGGCCGGCGACCGATACGGCCGAAACCTCGTCGAGCTTCTCAAGCTCGGCGGCGATCTTCTCGGCCAGCGCGCGCGGGTTGGTGCCGGCCGGCTTGGCGAGGACCATCGCGGCGTTGGTCGCGAGATCGCCATGGCTGGCGTCGCGCGGGGGCTCCACCGTCACCGCGCGTCGCTCAAGCCCCGCCGGCAGGTCGCCCGACGCGGCGAGCGCATCGAGAGCAGCATCCAGATGAGCGGCGAAACGGGTGTAGAGCGTCATTTGCAGGTCCGATGATTGCAGAAGGCGGGCGCTCTAGCGCAACGCCGCGCGTTCGTCACGCGGCGCGGGTTATGCGGCGCGTCGGCGGCGCGCGGCGATCGTCCCGTGCACGCCGAAGATCGCGAGGCCGGTCCAGATACAGGCGAAGCAGATCATGTGCGCGATGGTCATCTTCTCGCCGAAAAAGCTGATGGCGAGGATGAAACCGATCGTCGGCGCGAGATACTGGAGCAGCCCGAGCGTCGAAAGCGGCAGCCGCCGCGCCGCGCCCGCGAACAGCAACAGCGGAACGGCGGTGACGACGCCCGAGGCGATCATCAACAGCGTCGGAGCAACGCCGGTGCCGAAGGTCAGCCCTGCCCCGCCCTGAAGCCAGAAGAGATAGGCGAGCGCGACCGGCGCGAGGATCAATGTCTCGAGCGCCAGCCCTTCAAGCGCGCCGACCGGGGCGACCTTGCGGACCAAGCCGTAGAAACCGAAGGTGAAGGCCAGCGTCAGGCTGATCCAGATCCCCCCGCCCGCGCCAAGAGCGAGGATGCTGACGCCGATCGCGGCGAGCGCGACGGCGACGATCTGCGCCGTCCCCAGCCGTTCGCGCAGTACCACGACGCCGATCAGCACGTTGACCAGCGGATTGAGGAAGTAGCCGAGGCTGGATTCGAGCACATGGTGGTTCTGGATCGCCCAGATATAGACCAGCCAGTTGATCGAGATCAGCGCCGAACTGGCGGTGAGGCAGAGCATCGCACGCGGGTTGCGCAGCGCCGCTACGACAGCCGGACCGCGGCGCATCGCGACGATCACGGCGGCGAGGAACGCCACCGACCACAGCACGCGCATCGCCACCACTT
>DATIGZ010000562.1:0-5112 GCA_035481255.1 Sphingomonas sp.
GCGCCAGCCACAGGGCGGCGGCGAGAGTGGCGCGAAACCGCATCAGGCCAGCGGGACTCCGTACAGGTCGTGGTCGTCGGCGTCCTCGATCTCGACCTTGACGATATCACCCTGCTTGAGGTGCCCAGCGTCGCGGAGGAAGACGGTGCCATCGATCTCGGGCGCGTCGGCCTGGGATCGGGCATTGGCGCCTTCATCCTCGACCTCGTCGACGATCACCTCAAGCGTCCGGCCGATCTTGGCCTGAAGCTTGGCGGCGCTGATCGCGGCGGTCTTTTCCATGATCCGGGCGTAACGCTCTTCCTTGACCGCTTCCGGAACCGCGCCGGGCAGGTCGTTGGCGGCGGCGCCCTCGACCGGTTCGAAGCGGAAGGCGCCTACGCGATCGAGCTGGGCTTCGTCGAGCCAGTCGAGCAGATACTGGAAGTCTTCCTCGGTCTCGCCGGGGAAGCCGACGACGAAGGTCGAGCGGATCGTAATATCCGGCGCGATGCTGCGCCAGTTCCTGAGGCGCTCCAGCACCTTGGCTTCGTTCGCCGGGCGCTTCATCGTGCGCAGCACCGTGGGGCTGGCATGCTGGAACGGGATGTCGAGATAGGGGAGGATCAGCCCCTCGGCCATCAGCGGGATGACCTGATCGACATGGGGGTAGGGATAGACATAGTGGAGCCGCACCCATGGCGCGATCTTGCCGAGTTCGCGGGCGAGATCGGTCATGTGGGGGACGATTTCCTGCCCCTTCCACATCCGCGGTTCCTTGCGGATGTCGACGCCATAGGCCGAGGTGTCCTGGCTGATGACCAGCAGTTCCTTCGTGCCCGCCTCGACCAGCTTCTCGGCTTCGCGCAGGATCGCATCGGGGCGGCGGCTGACGAGATCGCCGCGCAGCGCCGGGATGATGCAGAAGGCGCAGCGATGATTGCAGCCCTCCGAAATCTTGAGATAGCTGTAATGGCGCGGGGTGAGCTTGAGCCCGCTGTCGGGGACCAGGTTGAGGAAGGCGTTGGGCGGCATCGGCGCCGCGTCGTGCACCGCGCCGACCACTTCCTCGTACTGATGCGCACCGGTGACGGCGAGCACGTTGGGGAAGCGGGCGCGGATCACCTCCGCCTCCTTGCCCATGCAGCCGGTGACGATGACGCGGCCATTCTCGGCAATCGCCTCGCCGATCGCTTCGAGCGACTCTTCCTTGGCGCTGTCGAGAAAGCCGCAGGTATTGACCAGCACCACGTCGGCGCCGGCATAGTCGGCCGACATGGCATAGCCGTCGGAACGGAGCTTGGTCAGGATACGCTCACTGTCGACCAGATTCTTGGGACAGCCGAGCGACACCATGCCCACCTTGGGGGCTTCGGGAAGTCGCGTTGCCATGATTGGGCGCGCACATAGGGAATTTTGCGGAAAAAGATAGGGGCGGCGGCGTTCGCGGCACATGCCGGACCCGCGCACCCCGCATCCATTCGCTCATTCTAGTAGATTTCGTGCCAGTTCTCGACCGAGGAGGAGCTGTTGGCGAGGCCCCAGCAGACGAGGCTCGGCCGTTCGATCGAACTGGTGCCGCGCGCCAGCTTGTACACCGCACGTCGGCAGCGAAAATCACCGACCTTTTCCTCTGCGGCTACGGTGAGCGTGCCGACCGACGCCTTGCCTTTCCAGCGGTGAACGTAGCCGACCGGCCAGTTGCCGATGCGCTTGGCGCGTTCGTTGTAGAGTCCGCTGAACTGCGAATCGTAGGTGAATTTCGGCGTGCCGTCCAAGGCGATGCCGCCCTCGCAATCATTGCAGGGAGCCTCACCGAACTTGTTATAGGCCGCACGCTTTGCATCGGCATCCGCCGGCTTGGGGAGGGTGGAGGTGTAGGGGGGTGTTGATTTAGCTGTGGGTGTCGCGGTGCGCCGGGGCGCGGGGGGAGGCGTGGACGGTTGGTCGCTTTTTTCTTCGCCGGCCGAGGTCAGCGCGCGGTCGGCGAGACGCTTGAGAAAACCCTGCGCCGCCGTGGGCTGAGCCGGGAACAGGGCGGCGGAGACGATCGCTGCCGTCCATAATTGGTATCGCATATCGGTTCTCCTGCTGACGTGTAAGGCGTTCGCCGAGCCGGATAGGCGTGCGCGGCAGGACGCGCCCAAGCGTCTGCGACAAGGGCGCGAATCCCTTCGCCGAAGCGAGGTCCCGCGCGACGAAGCCGGACGCCGGTGCTGCGAGGACGGACCCCGCGGAAATTCCGCGATGATGCGACCCGAGCCGTTATTCGTGCACCCGCCGTGGAGCATCTGCGATCGCCTTGCGTTCGTGCCGACGGTGCGGCTGGCGAGAGGCCGCGGAGAACAGGTGACGAATGCGTGAATTCATCCGTTTCGCGGGCCGGCCGGCGGTCCGTCCCACACTCCTGCCGTTGGCGTTCTTTGTCGGACTGCTGACAAGCGTTCCGGCGGCCGCTCAGGACTACCCGGCTCGGGATATCGGCGGCTGGACGGTCGCGGCGAGCCGGGACAAGGGCGGCTGTTTCGTCACGCGGACCTATGCGGGAACCGGAGGAACGACCGTCCTGCTGGGTCTCAATATCGATGGCGGCAACCACCTCACGGTTCTGAACGACAACTGGTCGATCAAGCCGAGGGATCAGTTGAAGCTCAGCTTCCGGTTTTCGCGGGTCGGATATCCCGAGCATCCGGTGGTCGGAATGGCGTCGGGCGGAAAGAAGGGTTTTGTCACCGACTTCGATCCGAGATTCCCGACGCTGTTCGCCACATCCAAAGAGCTTCAGATCGATCGCGGCGACGTGCCGGTCGAGCGGCTGAATCTCGACGGGAGTGGCGCTGCGGTGGCCGAGTTGCGAAACTGCGTCGGGATTGTCGGAGCGGGAAGGGCGTCCGGCGCCCAAGGGGCGGAACGTTCCGGGCTGTTGCCGAGGGATCCGTTCGCGCCTGACGTCAAGCCGCCACCCAAGGACTAGGTTGGTGCCTCCACTGGGCGGAGAAGATGCACAGCCGGACAGAATCGCGCTGTTGCGCCCGGAACGCTCAGCTTGGCTTGGCTTTGGGGGGATGTGCCAATTATCGAAAGAACCGCAATGTCGCTCCTTGCATCCAAGCGTACCCCCGCAATCTTTATTCTGGCTGGTGCGGTGGCACTGAGTGGCTGCGCCACGAAATCCTATGTCAGAGAGCAGATTGCCCCCGTCAGTCAGCGCGTCGATACGCTCGAAGCCCGATTGCAGGAGACGGACGGCACGGCGAAGGCCGCACTGGCAGAAGCGCAGGCGGCATCCGGACAGGCCCGCAATAACGGACAGCGGCTCGACCAGCTCAGCGGCCGGGTGGACGGCATCGAACAGCGGATGCAGGCGCAGGAGAACCGGGGCAAGCGGCCGCGCAATTGACGTCACCGATCCGCAATTGCCGATATGGTCCGTGGCGGTCGCTGCCTCGCGCAACGACCGCCACATCCTGAGCGCCTGAATCGATGATCAGTTTTCTTTTGGCGCTGGCCGCGACCGTCCCTGCGACCGGAGAGGCGTCGCCGCCGGAAGCGCCGCGGCCGGAGAAAATCACCCCTTCGGCGGCGACGGTACGGGTGGCCGAGTGGATCGCCGCGTCGGGCGACAATCATGCCTTGCCCTATGCCGTCATCGACAAGACCGGCGCGTCGCTCTTTCTGTTCGATGCGAAGGGCAAGCCATTGGGCGAGGCGCCGGTGTTGATTGGCGTCGCCGTCGGCGACGATGCCAGTCCGGGCATCGGCAGTAAGAATCTCGCCGAGATCGGCCCCGCGGAGAAGACGACGCCCGCCGGGCGGTTCCTGGCGAAATACGGCCTGGCCGCGGGAAGACAGCAAGTGCTGTGGGTCGATTATGCGACGTCGGTGGCGCTTCATCCGATTCCGAAGACCGCCAAGGCAAAGGAACGGCGGCGGCAGCGCATGTTGTCGCCGACCGCCGACGACAACCGCATCACATTCGGGTGCATCAACGTGCCCGTGGCCTTTTACGGCAAGGCCGTGCGGCCGATTTTCCGGAAGAAAGGCGGATATGTCTACATACTGCCCGACACCAAGCCGCTTGAGACGGTTTTCCCGCGCTTGCGAACTCACGCGGTGACGAGCGGCGGCGCCGGAAGCGCCCCGCGATAGGGCGTAGCGCGACGGCCCGCAGCGGTTCCTGCGCTACCGCGCGCCGGGCGCGGACGGTCCGGCGCGCATATAGTCTTCGATCAGCGAGACCGGGCAGCTCTCCCAGCGGCGCCCGGCGTGATCCTTGCGGCTGGTGTTGTGGCTGTGAACCGTGGCGACGAATTGTTCGGTGTGGCTGTTGATGACAACGCGTTGCGCCCGGCCGCTCCAGACAAAGCCATTGTCTTCGCCGATGGTCACGTCCGGGAACGCGTTGGTTCGCCAATGATCGCGCAGATAGCAAAGCGTGCCGCCGGCGACCCACGGCCTGGTGCCGTCATAGGTATAGCGCCAGCCCCGACGCGTGGCGGGTTCGTAGAACAGGACGCGGTCCAGCCCGCAAATATCGGCTTGCTCCGATAGCAGCGTGGTGACCTGTGAGCGGATCCAGCGGTTCGAACGCCAGTCGTCATCATCCCAGTGGACGATCACCTCGCCCCGGGCCAGCTCCACCGCGAGGTTGCGCTTGGCGCCCAGCGTCCGCTTTCCCGACAGCCGATAGTAGCGGATCGAAGGATCCTGCGGGACCAGATCGGCGATGCTGTCCTGACCATCATCGACGATGATCAGCTCGCGGTTGGGATAATCCTGCGCGAGGAACTGCCGGATCGCTTCGGGCACGAAGCCGCGACGGTTGGCGGTCGGCATGATGCAGCTTGCCAGAACGGCGGGTTCGGGCGCGCCCGGAGCGGAGCGCGACAGGGGCGCGGCGCCGGTCCATGACCGCCGCGCGGCGGCGAAAGGCGCGGGCTCCGCGATGATCCGGCACTCGGCGGGCGTCAGGTCCGGGCCGCATGGCAGCCGCCAGGTGTTCGACGCGTGCCGGACATAGACCATGTGGTCTCGCCCCGACTGGCGGCGCAGGCGCGCGCCTCCGCGCAGCAACACGGCGAGGAAATCGCAGTCCTCGCGCAGCGAAGCCCGGGGATAGCCGCTCTGCATTCC
>DATIGZ010000563.1:0-5850 GCA_035481255.1 Sphingomonas sp.
CCGCCATGATCGCGCGGGTCGCGATCGCCGCGCCGATCGAACTGGTGGTGAAGGGCTTGCCGGCGGGCGAGATCACCGTCGCCCCGGCCTTGAGGCAGCGGTCGGCGAGCAGGATATCCGCCGTCACCACCACCGTCTTCGGGCCGGCGCGCTCCGCGATCCAGTCGTCCGCGGCGTCGAATCCGTCCGACACGACCTCACGGCCGATCAGCGGGTGGTCGGGGATGCGGATGAAGGCGTTGGCGACGATGGTGACCGGCACCTCACGCCGCCACGCGACCTTGTACACCTCGTCCTTCACCGGACAGGCGTCGGCGTCAACGAGGATCTGGAATGCGCTCACCCCTTGTTCTTGGGCGGCTTTCCGCGGTGATGCGGCTTGGCGGGGCGGGCGCGATGGACCGGGCGGCTATGGTCGCGCGGCTTGTGGTTTCGGGGAGCATGGTCGCCGCGCGTGCCCGGCGGCGGCGGGCCGTCGGCCTGCTGGATCAGCACGCCATCCTCGTCCTGCTCGGCGGTCTTCGCGACTTCCTTCGCGAAGCGGTCGGCGAGCTTGCTCGGGATCTGGAACCGGGTCTCGCCGGCACCGATGCGGATCGCGCCGATTTCGGATTTGGTGATGTGCCCGCGGCGGCAGATCAGCGGCAGGATCCAGCGCGGATCGGCATTCTGCCGGCGGCCGATGTTCATGCTGAACCACACCACGTCCTCGAAGCCGGGGCGATGAACCGGCGCGCCGCGTTCGGCGGGCGCGCGGTCGATCAGCTCCTCGGGCGCGGGCATCGACGCGCGGTGCGCCTGAACCAGCGCCACGGCGATCTCAAGCGGGGTCTTTTCCGCCAACAGTGCCTCGGCGATCTCGCGGTCGTCATCCTCGACCTCAATCGGGGCGGTCAGCTTGGTCATCAGACGCTCGCGATCCTTGGCGCGGATATCCTCGACGCCCGGAACCGGCAGCCATTCCGCGGCGATCTTAGCCTGCTTCAGCGTCATCTCGACGCGGCGTCGGCGCGGATAAGGGACGATGAGAACCGCGGTGCCCTTCTTTCCGGCGCGGCCGGTGCGGCCCGAACGGTGCTGAAGCGTCTCCGCATCGCGTGGCAGCTCGACATGGATGACGAGCGTGACGGTGGGCAGATCGATCCCGCGCGCGGCGACGTCGGTGGCGACGCACACGCGCGCGCGGCGATCGCGCAGCGCCTGAAGCGCGGCGTTGCGCTCGTTCTGGCTATGCTCGCCCGACAGCGCCACCGCGGCGAACCCGCGCTCGGTCAGGCCGGCATGAAGGTGGCGGACATTGTCGCGCGTCGCGCAGAACAGGATCGCGGTTTCCGCCTCGTGGAAGCGGAGCAGGTTGATCACGGCATGTTCGATATCGGCCGGGGCGACCGCGATCGCCTGATAGCTGATGTCGCCATGGCCGCGATCCTCGCCGACGGTCGAAATGCGATGTGCGTCGCGCTGGTAGCGCCGGGCGAGCGCAACGATCGGCTTGGGCATCGTCGCGGAGAACAGCAACGTGCGGCGTTCCGCCGGGGTTGCGTCGAGCAGCGCCTCCAGCTCCTCGCGAAAGCCCATGTCGAGCATCTCGTCGGCTTCGTCGAGCACGGCGACGCGGGCCTCGCTGAGGTCGAGCGCACCGCGTTCGACATGGTCGCGCAGGCGGCCGGGCGTGCCGACCACGATATGCGCGCCGTAGGAGAGGTTGCGGCGCTCGCGCGCGGCATCCATCCCGCCGACGCAGGTGACGACGCGCGCACGGGCGGAGGCGTAGAGCCAGCTCAGCTCCTTCGCGACCTGAAGCGCCAGCTCGCGCGTCGGCGCGATGACCAGCGCGAGGGGGAGACCCGCGACGGGCAGGGCGCCGTCCTCGAGCAGTTCGTCGGCCATGGCGAGGCCGAAGGCGACGGTCTTGCCCGATCCGGTCTGCGCCGAGACGAGCAGATCGCGGCCCTTGGCGTCGTCTTGCGTGACGGCGGCCTGCACCGGGGTGAGGTCGGTATAGCCGCGTGCGGCCAGCGCCTCGGCGAGGCTGGTGGGGAGGTGGGTAAAGGTCATGCAGCTCACAATCGTCGCGCGGCCAAAGGGCAGGGCGCGGGTAAGCGCTGCCCCCTAGCGCATTGCGCGACGTTTGGCGAGGGGCGGCGATTCGCGGTGTCGCGGGTCAGCTGGAACCGCGCCATTGCGGGCGCACGATCATCGCTTCCGCGAATAGCGGCGACGCGAGCATCGTCGCGAGCCAGCGTTGTAGCGACGGGAGCGGTTGCGCATCGAACCAGTCGCGATCTGTCGCGGCGAACTGGCGGACGAAGGGCATGAGTGCGGCGTCGGTCAGGCGGCGCTCGTCGCCGCACAGATACGCCCGCTGTGTCAGCCTTTGCTCAAGTTCGTCCAGGATCGTCACCGCCTGCGCCCGGTGATCGACCGGACTCGACGGATAACGATCCGGATATTTGTAGCGATCGAGATGATATTTGAACGCGCCGTCGTTGATCGCGATAAGCTCGGCATCGTCGCCCTCCAGCCACCGTTCCGGATCGTTCCGGCGCAGCGCCCAGCGCATGATATCCAGGCTCTCATCGATCACCGGACCGTCGCTGAGCACCAGCACCGGCACGGTGCCCTTGGGCGACGCGGCGATCATCTCCGCCGGCTTCTCGCGCAGCTTCACCTCGCGGATTTCGCAAGTGGTTCCGCTGGCCAGCAACGCCATGCGCGCCCGCATCGCATAAGGGCAGCGGCGGAAGCTGTAGAGAATGGGTTCAGTCAGGGTCGCGCCCGCCATGCAGCGCGCCGACATGCGCTTCGCCGCGTGCCTTGGCCAGCATGGTCTGGCGGTGGCGTTCGGCATAGCGCGCACGTTGCTCGTCGGTCCGTTCGCCATGACAGGCGGGGCAGCTGACACCCTCGACGAACAGGGGTGAGTCACGCTGTTCGGGCGTCACCGGCATACGGCAGGCGCGGCAAAGCTGGTTATCGCCGGGGGCGAGCCCGTGGCCGACCGACACCCGCTCGTCGAACACGAAACATTCTCCCTGCCACCGGCTCTCCTCCGCCGGGATCGTCTCAAGATAGGCGAGGATGCCGCCCTTCAGGTGATAAACCTCGTCCAGCCCTTCGGCCTTGAGGAAGGCGGTGGATTTCTCGCAGCGGATGCCGCCGGTGCAGAACATCGCGATCTTCGGCTTCACCTCGCCCTCCAGCAGCCGGTCCCGGTTTGCTTGGAACCACTCCGGAAAATCTCGAAAACTGCGCGTGCGCGGGTCGATCGCGCCGGCGAAGCTGCCGAGCGCCACTTCATAATCGTTGCGCGTGTCGATGATGATCGTGTCGGGACGGTCGATCAGCGCGTTCCAGTCCGCAGGCGCGATATAATGGCCGGTGTCGAGCGGATCGATGTCCGGCTGGCCCATCGTCACGATCTCTTGCTTCAGCCGCACCTTCATCCGGTGGAAGGGCATTTCCGGCGCGCGCGACTCCTTGATCTCGATATCCGCACAGCCCGGCAGCGATCGGATATGCGCCAGAACGTGCTCGATGCCGTCGTCGGTCCCGGCAATCGTGCCGTTGATCCCCTCGCGGGCCAGCAGCAGCGTACCCTTCACGCCGTTCGAGCAGCACGCCTGCGCCAGCGGCGCCTTGATCCGCTCAAGGTCCGTAAACGGGGTGAACTGGTACAGCGCGGCGACGCGGATCGGATGGTGGCTCACGCCGGGCTCCATAAACGTAAAGGGGCCGGTGTTGCCACCGACCCCTTTGCATTGTTCGGTCGAACCGAAGATCAGACCGCCGAAACCTCGGCGACGTCGACCTTCACGCCCGGGCCCATCGAGGACGAGACCGCGACCTTGCGCAGATACTTGCCCTTGGCGCCCGCCGGCTTGGCCTTGACCACCGCATCGACCAGCGCATCGAAGTTCGCGCGCAGGTCCTCCGCCGGGAACGACGCCTTGCCGATGCCCGAATGGATGATGCCGGCCTTTTCGACGCGATACTCGACCTGACCACCCTTGGCGGCCTTGACGGCTTCGGCGACGTTCATGGTGACGGTGCCGAGCTTCGGGTTCGGCATCAGACCCTTGGGGCCGAGAACCTTACCGAGACGGCCGACCAGGCCCATCATGTCCGGGGTCGCGATGCAGCGATCGAACTCGATCTTGCCGCCCTGCACGATCTCGAGCAGGTCTTCCGCGCCGACCACGTCCGCACCGGCTTCGCGGGCTTCGTCAGCCTTCGCGCCCTTGGCGAACACGCCCACGCGCACGGTCTTGCCGGTGCCGGCGGGCAGGGTGACGACGCCACGGACCATCTGGTCGGCGTGACGCGGATCGACGCCCAGGTTCAGCGCGACTTCGATGGTCTCGTCGAACTTGGCGGTGGCGTTCTTCTGCGCCAGCGCGATTGCCTCGTCGATGCCGTACAGCTTCTCGCGGTCGACCGCGGTCGCCATGGCCTTCGCCTTCTTCGTCAGCTTTGCCATGTGATCAGCCCTCCACCACTTCGAGGCCCATCGCGCGAGCGGAGCCTTCGATGATCTTCGTTGCCGCGTCGAGATCGTTCGCGTTCAGATCCTTCATCTTCGCGGTCGCGATTTCGGCGAGCTGCGAGCGCTTGATCTTTCCGGCCGAAACCTTGCCCGGCTCCTTCGAACCCGACTTCAGGCCGACGGCCTTCTTGATCAGGTAGGTCGCGGGCGGCTGCTTCGTCTCGAACGAGAAGCTGCGGTCGGCATAGACGGTGATGATGGTGGGGAGGGGGGTGCCCTTCTCCTGGCCATCGGTCGCCGCGTTGAACGCCTTGCAGAATTCCATGATGTTGACGCCGCGCTGACCCAGAGCAGGGCCGATCGGCGGCGACGGGTTGGCGGAGCCCGCAGGCACCTGGAGCTTGATATAGCCCGTGATTTTCTTAGCCATGTTTCACTCTCTAGCTGACCGGGTCGCCCCGGCCGGTTCAAGTTTAGCGGTTCAGGCGAACGTCGAGACGCTCTCCCGCAGATTTCCAATGCTGTCGCTCTGGAAGGCGGCGCGCATAGCGCCACCGCGCAGTTAAAGCAAGGGCGCGCCGACGCGGAACGCTATGCCTTGCCGGGCCGCGCTTTGCCGCGGGCGTTGGAATATGGTTTCGTACGCCCTTGCCTTCCCGCGCGGCAAACTTTAGGGGCAGTCGCCGCACAGGGGTGTAGCTCAGCTGGTTAGAGCGTCGGTCTCCAAAACCGAAGGCCCTCGGTTCGAATCCGAGCTCCCCTGCCATCCTTTGCCAGAGGCCTCACCCCATGTTCCGCGCTTTGTACGACTGGACCATGGGGCTTGCCGGTCATCGCCATGCCGAACGTTATCTGGCGACGGTGTCGTTCGCCGAATCGAGCTTCTTCCCGATCCCGCCGGACGTGATGCTGGTGCCGATGGTGCTGGCGCGGCGCGATCAGGCATACCGCATCGCGACGATCTGCACGATCGCATCGGTGCTGGGCGGCATGTTCGGCTATGCGATTGGCTATTTCCTCACCGGCTTCGCGCATCAGGTGCTCGAATTCTTCCGCCACGGCGCGTTCGAGGATTTCACCAGCGCCTACCAGCAATATGGTGCCGCGCTGATTCTGGTGAAGGGTTTGACGCCGATTCCGTTCAAACTGGTGACGATCGCCAGCGGCCTTTCGCATTATCCGCTGGGTATCTTCATTGTCCTCTGCACCATTACCCGCGGCGCCCGCTTCTTCCTCGTCGCCTTCCTGCTCAAGAAATATGGCGAGCCGGTGCAGAAGGTGCTGGAGGAGCGGCTGAACCTGATCGGCTGGATCGTGCTCGCGGCACTGATCGGCGGGTTCGCGGTGGTCGCCCTGATCTGAGA
>DATIGZ010000564.1:0-1986 GCA_035481255.1 Sphingomonas sp.
GGCCGAAATGACCCGGCTTCTCGCCCCTTTCGAGGACATCATCCGGAATACCGACGCCATCGTCGCGGACCTCGACGGCGAGCTGGTGCGAGCCGAAGCGGATGGTGATGTCGACTGAGGTCGCCCGGGCGTGGCGCGCGACGTTGAACAGCGCTTCATCGGCGATCCGCGCGAGCTCGACCGCGACGAGCGGATCGACCGCGCGCGCGCGGCCCTCGGCGACGATCCGGATCGGGATCGCGGGCTCGAAGCCGGCGCCGATCGCGTGCTCCTTCAGCAGTTCGGCGAGGTCGCCCGAGCCATGGGCGGCGCGCAGGTCCTGCACGCGATTCCGCCCTTCCGCGATCACCTCGTCGGCGCGCTTGAGCGCCGACTCCAGCTGCTCCTTGGAAACGGCTTCGGCGGGCATCTTGTTGGCCACCGACTGGAAGCGCAGGACCAGGCCCTGGACGCTTTGCAGCAACGTATCGTGCAGCTCGCGGGCGATGCGCTCGCGCTCGCCGAGACGCTCCTCGAGGCGGCTGCGGATGCGGTTGGCGACCTGCGCCACGCGGAGCCGATAGGCCAGCCAGAGCAGGAGCAGGGCGAGCACCCCGCATGCGGCTGCGAACCAGCCGGACTGGACGAAGGTCGGCGGGATGACGAACGCGACCGTCGCGCCCTGATCGTTCCACACGCCGTCGGCGTTCGCGGCGATCACGCGGAAGCGATACGCGCCGGGCGCGAGATTGGTGTAAAAGGCCTGCCGCCGCGTCCCGGCCTCGGTCCAGGCCTGATCCTGCCCCTCGATCCGGTAGCGGACGCGGGCGGCGCGCGGGTTCGAGAAGCTCAGCACCGCGAAATCGACCTGAACATCCGACGTGCCGGCCGGGAGCGTGACGGACACCGGGTCGCGATAGACCTGCTTGGCGACGAGAGCGCCGATCGATACCCGGGGCGGCTGGCTGCTGCCGATGTCCGCCGGATCGAGCCACACCGTCCCGGTCTGCGTGGCGATCCAGAGCCGCCCGTCGCCGCCGCGGACGATCGCCCGCCGGCTGTGCGAGTGCGGGCGGCTGCGTAGTCCGTCGGCCGGGCCGAACACCTGCATCGCAGGGGCATGCGCCGGATCGGTGAAGGCACGATCGAGTTCGGCCGGCGTTATCCGGATGATTTTCTCGGCACCCGCCAGCCAGAAATCGCCGCCCGGCGCCTGCACCATTCCCTTGACGTCGCTGAGCAGCGGCGCGCGCTGCGCCGAAATGCTCCCGAAGCGATCGCCCCGGAGCCGGGCGAGGCCGAACCTTCCCGCGACGAGGATGCTGTCCGCGGCCGGGTAGAGCGCCACGTCATAGGGCTGATAGCGGCCGAAGGGGATCGGTGTGGAGTGCCGCGTCGACTCTTCGACCCAGCTCAGCGTCCGGTCGTTCCATTGCACGACCAGCCGCCGCTGGGCATCGGTCACCATCGATTTGGGGCGGAACGCGTCGCCCGTTACCCCGAACATTCGTTGCCAGCGCCCGGCATGATAGCGCGCCATGCCGCCGAGCGCGGCGGTGACCCAATAGGCTCCGCCCGCATCGAAAGCGCAGTCGTAGATGGTGTCGGTGACCGGCACCGCTTCGCGCAGCCGCTGGATCAGGCCGTCGCGCCAGATCGCGACCTTGCGGTCGTCCGTGCCGATCCAGATAGCGCCGTCGGGGGCCTCGCACAGCGTGCGCGGCTCGACGGCGGTTCGGAAGATCGGCTCCGGGCCTTGGCCGGGGCGCACGCGATAGACCGCCGATGCCTGGCCGACATAGACGCTTCCGTCCGATGCCTGCAGCAGCAGGTCGCCGAACGCCGCCGGCGCGGCGAGCTGCGGCTCGCGCCGCAAGGTCGCCGGCCAGAACCGGTCGAGGCCGTTCTCGGTCGCCGCCCAGACATTGCCCTCGGCATCCTGAAAAATCTGCGCGGTCACGTTCGAAGTGAGGCCGTCGCGCGTGGTGAAACGCTCGACGCGGGCGG
>DATIGZ010000565.1:0-3031 GCA_035481255.1 Sphingomonas sp.
GAGCGGCAGCGGCGCGGGCCGATCGGCTTGCGCGCGGGCGTGCGCGGCGACCGTGCCGACCCCACCGCGTCCGGTATAGGCGGCGGGCGGGAAGGTCATCCATCTGGGCACCCAGCGGTCGCGCCGGGTCCGGCCGTTGGCGCCGTCGAGGCTGTCGCGGACGATGCCGCGCAGCGTCTTGGCCTTGCCATCGGCATTGGCGGTGGCGGCGGCGTCGCCCGCGACCTCGGCGACCAAGACGGCCAGCACCTCGCGGTCGCGCAGCAGGTCGAGCAGCGCGTCGTCGGCTTCCCACCAGTCGGCCATGTCGAGACCGAGATGGAGGCCCGCAGCCTCGACCGCTGTGCTGCCCGAGGCGAGCGTCTCGCCCATGACGATCGCGGCGATGTCGAGGATGCAGGGATCGGGCAGATCGATGAGCCGTGCGAACAGGCCGGTGATGCCGGGCGCGTCGCTATCGCCGCCAACGAGGCTTGCCGTCTCGGCGTCATAGCCGAGCAGGTCGAGCACCACGCGGCGGCGCTCGCCGAAAACGACCTCGGCGCGCGACGCGGCGAGCGACGCGCGCACCGTTTCATGCTGCGTCGCCTGCGGCTCGGGCGTGATGCGCCACAGCGGCGAGCCGATGACGGCATGCGCGATCATGAGCCGCAGCGCGACCTGGGGGTGGCCAAGCAGCGCGGCGCGCACGGCGGCGTGGCGGTGCAGATCGATATAGGTCTGCACCGGGCCGGTGATCTCGGGGCGCACCGGTTTTTGCGGTGTGTCGCCACCGCCCGTCTCGCGCCGCCGCGCCTCCTTGCGCGAGCGATAGCCTTCATGGACGATGACCTCGCCGGTGCCGCGCACGTCGAAATAGACGCGGCCGCCCTTGCGCTTGGGCGTCTTCTCATAGTCCCATGCATGGAAGGATTCGCCGGGCGGGACGATCACCGCATCGGGCCAGCCCGCATCGAGACAGGCGGCACGCCGGGCCGCGATGGCGGCGTTCTGCGCGGTCCAGAAGGCGTCGGGGTCCGCGAAATAGGCCTCCTCGCCGAACAGGTCGGCGACCAGCGCCAGCCCGCTCGCCGCGACATCGAACAGAGCATGGCTCGCCTTGATCGACTGTCCGCCGAGCAGCCATGCCTTGAGTTGGTGCCCGGTCGGGACATAGGCGTCGGCATCCTCGAACAAGGTGAGCCATGCTCGTTGCTGGCGCTTGCTCGCCATGGTGAGGTGGCGGATTGTGACGCGGTCGAGCTGCTCGCGGCGATAGAGGTCGCGAATGCGCGGCAAGAGATTGCCGAGCGCGAGGATGCGGGCGATGGTCGCGTCGGGCAGGCCGAAGGTCGCGCCGATCTCCTGCGGCTTCTGCCCTTCGCGCACCAGCCGGGTGAAGGTCTCCCATTGGGTGACCTCGTCGGGGTCGAGCCGTCCGATATTCTCGATCAGCGAGGCCTCGATCGCGGCGGCGTCGTCGCCCGCTTCGAGTATGCCGCACGGCAGCAGCGCGGCGTCGGGGTCGCGCTCGCCCGCAGCGCGGCGCTCGTCGGCGACGATGAGGCTGGCGTGGAAGCGGCGGCTGCCCGCGACGATGCCGAACCGGCCATCGTCATTGGCGGGCCGCACCACCAAGGTCTGGATGACGCCGCGCTTGCGGATGGTGGGGAGGATATCGGCGACGTCGGGGACGGCCTTGCTATGGCGCATGTTGGTCTTGTCGACGAACAGCCGGTCGAGCGGGATATGCTGGAGTTTCATGGCATTGCTCCTTGGGAACACCGGCCAAGGCGGCCGGGATCGATTGGGCGGCGAACGGCCGCCTGGCGTCATCCGGCCCGGAACAGGTCCGGAAGTTCGGGATGGGCGGGGTCGCGCGCGGCAAGTGCGTTGGCGCGCAGCGCCGCGCGACATTCGGACGGGAGCGCGATCATGCCGCGATCCTCTCGTCCTTTGCTTGCGCGTAGCGCGCGAGCAGCCAGTCGGCGGCTTTGCTGGCGAGGCTCGCCGCGCGGAAGATCGCCCGGTCGTCGTCGCGCAGCACCGCGAGCCACGCGCCGATATAATCGGCATGGCACGGTGGGGGTGATGCCGAGCGCGGCGCAGAGAAAGGCCGATCCCAGCTCGGCGACCAGTTCCTCGCGGGCATAGCCCGGCGAGCCGAAGGGGTGCGACAGGTCGCGCGCGAGCCGCTTGGGGTGGCCGGTGGCGTGGGTCAGCTCGTGGAGACAGGTGCGGTAGTAATTGACCTGATCGAAGAAGGCGGGTTGGGGCGGAACCTGCACATAGTCGGCGCCCGGCACGTAGCAGGCGCAATCGCCGCCGATGCGCAATTCGATCCCCGAGGCGGCGATCACCTCCTCGGCAACGGGTATGATTTCGCGTTCGGGCAGCGGCGCGGGATCGCGCATGACGTGCGCGGGCAGGCCATCGCATTGTGCGGCGTTGAACAGGGTGAAGCGCTTGAGGAACGGCACTGCCATCGCGTCCTCCCCAGCCTGCGCCGCGCGCGCCTTCTCGGCTTCGGGGACGAAGCGGTCGGCATAGACGACGCATTGGCCGCGTTCACCCTTGCGCACCCGTCCGCCCGCCGCGAGCGCCTGCGCGAAGGTCAGCCAGCATTGGCTGGGATAGCCATGGGCGATCACCGCGCCCCACAGGATCAGGATATTGATCCCCGAATAGGGCCGCGCGGTGAGCGCGTTGCGGGGCAAGGCGGGGCCGATGGCGGCACTCGTGCCCCATGGCTGAACCCAAGGCAGGCGTCCCGCCTCGAGCTCGGCGATGATGCGGGCGGTGACGCCCGCATAGATCGTGGCGCGCGGCGCGCGCGCCGCGTCCCTCTTTGTTCCCTTGGCGATCGGGTTGTGGGTCCTTGGCATCGCTCGTCCTCCTTGCCGTCTCACAGCGGGTCCCCGGAAAGCGGGGGTGGGCGGCGACGCGGCGATCAGGGACCGGGACGAGCGCCCGGCGGCACCTGAAGGGGCGAAGCGAAGCGGAGCAGCCGAGCGCAAGCGAGCGCTTGCCGGCGGGCGCGGCGGTCCCAGAC